>JBGPZN010000344.1:0-4101 GCA_041493815.1 Methylomirabilia bacterium | reverse complement strand
GGCACGCCGGCGCTGACCGGCGTCGTCGGCACGGTCGCGGACCTGCTCGAGGTCGAGCCCGGCCTGGAGCGCGCGGTGGAGGCGGTGCTGGGCGAGCGGCTGCAGTGGGTGATCGTCGAGCAGTTCGAGCACGCCCGGGCGGCCGTGTCGTGGCTGCGCGAGCGCGGCCTCGGATCGGCGACCTTCCTGCCGCTGGAGAAGCTGCAGAACGGTCACGGCGCCTCGGCTCCGTCGGGCGACCTGCGGTGGGTCGTGGACCACGTGACCGCTCGCGCCCCCAGCCTGCTGCACTACCTGCTCGGCCAGGTCGCGGTCGTCGAGCATCTGGACCAGGCCGAGGCCCTGTGGCGCCGCAACGGAGTCGTGGCGACCTACGTGACCCCCACCGGCGAGGTGCTCTCGCCGACGGGCCGGCTCCGCGGCGGCTCCGAGGGCACGGCCCTGCCGCAGTCGCTGCTGACTCGCAAGCGGCAGCTGCGCGAGCTCGAGGACGAGGTCCGGCGCCTCACGGAGACGGTGGACGGCGAGCAGGAGACGGCGGCCGCACTGGCCGCGGAGGTGGCGACGCTCCGCGCCCGATCGAGCGGCCTCGAGCAGTCGGTCCACGCGCGGCAGGCCGAGCGTCTGGCCAACGAGAAGGACCTCGAGCAGTCGGTGCGCGAGCACGAGCGCGTGCATCGGCACGTCGAGACGATCGGCGCCGAGTCGCGCCAGGTCGCCGGCGAGGCGGCCGACACGGATGCGCTCCTGGTCCGGCTCGGCCAGCACGTGGAAGCCGCCTCCGCCGCCGAGTCTCGCCAGGAGACCGCGATGGCGGCCGTGCGGGCCGCGATCGACGCCGCCCAGCACACCGAGGCCGCGCTCGGCGCGCGGCTCACCGCCGGCCGGGTCGAGCTGGCCGGGATCGCCGAGCGGACGGAGGCGCTTCGCCGCGAGCTGGGACGGCTGGACGAGATGGAGGCGGACTTCAGCTCGCGCATCGGGCTGGGGCGGCAGCGCCAGGCGCAGGTCAGCGAGCGTCGCGTCTGGCTGGCGGCGGAGCGCGAGCGCACCGACGCGGCGGCGCGGGACGTTGCGGGCGAGCGCGACCGGCGCGAGGACGAGGCGCGGCAGGCGGGGGAGAGTCACGAGGGCCTCGCCGACGAGCTGCGTGCGATCGACGACGAGTCGCGCGCCGTCCACGGCGAGGTGAACCGCCTGGTCGGCGCCATCCACGGGATCGAGCTGAAGGCGACCGAGGGGCGCGTGCGCCGCGAGGAGCTGGCGCAGGAGGCGTATCGCACCTACGGCGTCGACGCCGCGGCGCTCGGCGATCTGCACGATGGCACCCGCGATCTCGTCCCCGTGCGCGAGCGGCTGACCGAGCTGGACGCGCGGCTGGAGGCGATCGGGCCCGTCAACCTGGTCGCCGACGAGGAGTACCGCGAGCTGGACGAGCGTCTGACGTTCCTCAGGACGCAGCACGACGACCTCACCGCATCGATCAAGGATCTCGACAAGGCGTTGCGGGGGATGACCCGGACCGCGCAGGAGCGGTTCGCCCAGGCCTTCGAGGAGGTCAACGGCCACTTCGGCCGGATCTTCGCGCGGCTGTTCGAGGGCGGACGCGCCGAGCTGCGGCTGGTCGAGGCCGAGGAGGGCGGCGATCCGCTCGACACCGGCGTCGAGCTGATGGCCCAGCCGCGCGGCAAGCGCCTGCAGGCGGTGTCGCTCATGTCGGGTGGCGAGCGCGCGCTCACCGGTCTGGCGCTGCTGTTCGCCATCTTCTACTTCCGGCCGAGCCCGTTCTGCGTGCTGGACGAGGCGGACGCGCCGCTCGACGACGCCAACATCTACCGCTTCCTGCGCGTGCTGCGCGAGCTGACCAGCCAGACGCAGTTCCTGGTCATCACGCACAACCGCAAGACGATGGAGGCGGCCGACATCCTGTATGGCATCACGATGGAAGAGCCGGGGCTGTCCAAGCTGGTCTCGGTCAACCTGGGCGCGGCCGTCGCCGCGGCGGCCTCCGCGTGAAGCGCGTCGGTCGATAGGCTAGACTCAGTGTCGACGGTCATGGCGTCCGTTGGTGCTTACCTTCAGGATTTACGCACGCGCCGGGGCGTGTCCCTCGACGAGGTGGCCCGTACCACCCGCGTCGCCCAGCGGTACCTGCAGGCCCTGGAGAACGACGCCTTCGAGGATCTGCCGGCGCCCGTCTTCATCCGAGGCTTCATTCGCGCGTATTGCCAGGCCCTCGGCGAGCCGCCCCACGAGGCGCTGGCCTACTACGACGGCCATGACGGTCGGACCCCGCCGCTGCCGGCCCCCCTGGTCGCGGCCACCCGCGCCGGGGGTGGGGACCCGCGCACGCGCGGGGCGATCGTGGTCAGCCTGGTCCTGACGCTGGTCCTCGGCATCGCGCTGTTCACCGTGGCCCTCGTGATTCGCCCGGGAGCCGACCGGACGGAGCGGTCGACCATCGAGGTACGTCCTGAGCCCCGTCCGACGCCAACCAGCCCCAGCGAGTCGGCGCCCTCAGCGCCGGTCGTGGCGCCGGCGTCGCCCCCGGCCCTCGTTCGATCTCCAGTGTCGGGTCCGGCGGCCGCGCCGCCGCCCGCGACTGCGGCGGTGCCGGTCGTTGCCGCTCGACCTGTGGCTCCTGCCACAGCGCCGCCCGCTCCCCCGGCCCCCGCGACCGCACCGGGACCGAACCTGGATGGCTTCGCGGGCTCCGTGAGCTCGCCCTACCGATTGGTCGCGCGGACGAGCGACGTGACGTGGATCCGGGTACGGACCGAGGACGGCCGCATCAGCGAGGAGACCTTGCCTCCGGGCGAGGTTCGCGAGTGGGTATCCGATCGCCCGTTCGTCATCACGGTGGGCAACGCCGGCGGGATCAGCTTCGAGCTGAACGGCCGGGCCTTGCCGCCGCTCGGTCCCCGGGGCGTCGTCATCCCCCGGCTCGTGCTCCCCCCCGACGCCCGCTAGACCCGCTCCCGCAGAGGTACACTACGGGGGATGAAGTTTCTCTCCGGCTTCGGCGAACGGCTGCGCGAAGGCCTTCGGCGCTCGCAAGAGTACCTGTCCACGGGCCTGCAGTCGGTCCTCGAGCCCGACCGTCCCATCGACGAGGCCCTCTGGGACGAGCTCGAGGAGCTCCTGGTGGCGGCCGACCTCGGCGCCGCCATGGCCGCCGACTTCGTGAATCGGGGGCGCGAGGAAGTGATGTTCGGCACCGTCACCCGCGCCGAGCAGCTCCGGCCGGTGCTACGGCGCTTCCTGCTCGACACGCTCGGTCCCGCCCGCTCGCTGGCGCTCGACGCGCGGCCCAGCGTGGTCCTGGTGCTGGGCGTCAACGGATCCGGCAAGACGACGACCTGCGCGAAGCTGGCCGCCGCGCTCAAGGCCGACGGCCGGCACGTGCTGCTGGCGGCCGCCGACACCTTCCGGGCCGCGGCCATCGAGCAGCTCGAGACGTGGGGACAGCGGATCGACGTCGAGGTCGTGCGGCAAGCGGCGGGCTCGGACCCGGCGGCCGTCGTCTTCGACGCGCTGAAGGCGGCGACGGCGCGCAGCGCCGACGTCCTCGTCATCGACACCGCCGGCCGCCTGCACACCAAGAGCAATCTCATGGAGGAGCTGGGCAAGCTCAAGCGCGTGATCCAGCGCCAGGTCCCCGGCGCGCCGCACGAGTCCCTGATCGTGCTCGACGCCCCGACCGGTCAGAACGGTTTCGCGCAGGCGAAGTTGTTCCACGAGGCGGTCGGGCTCACGGGCGTCGCGCTCACGAAGCTCGACGGCACCGCCAAGGGCGGCATCGTCGTGCGGATCGTGCGCGAGCTGAATCTGCCGGTGACGCTGGTCGGCGTGGGCGAGCGCATCGACGATCTGCAGCCGTTCGACCCCGTCCGTTTCGTCGACGCCCTGGTGCCCGCGCAATGAGCGACGTGGCCTTCATGCGCCGGGCTCTCGAGGCAGCCGAGCGCGGGCGCGGCCTGACGTCGCCGAACCCGCTCGTCGGGGCCGTCGTCGTGCGTGAGGGTCGAGTGGTGGGCGAGGGTGCCCACCTGCGGGCCGGCGGCCCTCACGCCGAGATCGAGGCCCTCGGCGCCGCCGGCG
>JBGPZN010000628.1:0-2105 GCA_041493815.1 Methylomirabilia bacterium | reverse complement strand
GTCGGCTCGACGTCGAGGAGCGCGTGGACGATCTCCGGAATCGATTGCTCGAACGTCGTCCCCACGTCCTTCACCACCGCGGCCTCGAGGTTGGGATTCTCGCCCGCCTGCAGCATGGCGGCGACCGACAGCGACATCTGCCGCAGCGTGGCGAGCTGAGCCACCAGCCGGCCGACGACCTCGGCCGCCCGCGGGTCGGGCGAGGCACCGACCGCGCGGATCAACTCGAGGACCAGCGCGAGGCTGGAGAGATAGCGCTCGGGGCCGCTGCGCTCGAACGCCAGCTCGGTCGTGACCTGCTTCCAGCCGTCGCCGTCGGCGCCCACCCGCATGTCCTCCGGCACGAACGCATCCTGGAAGACGACCTCGTTGAAGTCGTGGGAGCCGGCCAGATTGATGATCGGGCGGATCGTGATGCCGGGCGTCTTCAGATCGACCAGGAACTGCGACAGCCCCTCGTGCTTCTTGTCGGGGACGACGGCGGTGCGGAACAGCGCGATGGCGTGCTGGCTGCGATGGGCGTTGCTGGTCCACACCTTGGTGCCGTTGACCACGTAGCCACCGTCCGTGCGCACGGCTCGCGTGCGGATCGACGCCAGGTCGGAGCCGGAGTCGGGCTCGCTCATCCCGATGGCGAAGTAGCTCTCGCCGCGCACGATGGCCGGCAGGAAGCGTTCGCGCTGGGCCTCGGTGCCGAAGCGCAGCAGCAGCGGTCCGCTCTGGCGCTCGGCGATCCAGTGCGCTCCGGCCGGCGCGCCGGCGGCGAGCAACTCCTCCAGCAGGACGTAGCGCTCCAGGAACGAGCGCTCCTGGCCGCCGTAGCGCTTCGGCCACGTGAGGCCGATCCAGCCGCGGGCGCCGAGCTTGCGGCTGAACTCGGGATCGAAGCCGCCCCACGACCGCGCGCGCCGGACCGATGACCGATCGCCCAGCGCCTGCCGCAAGAACGCGCGGACCTCCTCGCGGAAGGCCTCCGCCTCGGGCGGCAGGCTACGGAGCTCGAAGTTGAACACGCTCACGGTGCGACTGGATTAGCACGGCGGGCGACACGCCGCAACCCGCCCGGCTCAGCGCCCGAAGAAGCCGCCCTTCGGGCGGGCGTGGGCGTGGAAGTGGTCGGGGATGTTGCGCATGTGATCGTCGACCCAGAACTCGCCGACCCGCTCGGCGGCCACCTCGCGCAGGCGCGCCTGCATGTGGCGCAGGTGCTCGTCGGGCGGCTCGGTGCCGTGCCAGCGCCACACGACCATCGGCGTCTCGCAGATCTCGCACTCGGCAATCCAGCAGATCTCGTCCTCGTGAAACCACGGCGTGATCCGCGCCGCCCGGCACAGATCACAGCCGTCTTTCTTGGCGAAGGGCGAGGCGCTCAGTAGTCGGGGCCGTCGAGCAGGGGGAACGCGCTGAAGACGTGAGGGAACGTGACGGGCGGCGCCGGGTGCAGGTGCGAGGGATCGAGGGCGGCGAGGCGATCGACGCCGAGCAGGGCCAGCGCGATGCGGATCTCCTCCTCCATCAGCTCGAGCATGCGCACGCAGCCGGCGGCACCGGCCGCGGCCAGGCCGAAGCACGGCATGCGGCCCATCCCCACGAGGTCCGCGCCCAGCGCGATCGCCTTGACCACGTCGGTGCCGCGCTGGAAGCAGCCGTCGACGATGATCCGCGCCCGGCCGCCCACCGCCTTCACGACTTCCGGCAGGACGTCGAGCGAGCCGCGGCCCTGGTCGAGCTGGCGGCCGCCGTGGTTGGACACGTAGACGACATCCACGCCGTGCTCGCAGGCGAGCGCGGCGTCCTCGGCGGTGGCGATACCCTTGAGGATGAGCGGCACGTCGTGGGTGTCCTTGAAGCGCTTGACCTGCGTCCAGCTCAGCCCCGCCTGGTAGTCGACGCCGGTGGCGCGAAGCCGCCACGGCTTCACGAACCGCCGGGCGAGGTCGCGCTCGCGGCGGCTATAAGAGGCGGTGTCCACGGTCAGGCAGAAGCCGGTGTAGCCGTTGGCCAGCGCCCGCCGGACGTGGTCGTCGACGAAGCCGTCGTCGCCGCGGACGTAGAGCTGGAAGATCCGGAAGTTGTCGGCGGCCTTGGCCACGGCCTCCAGCCCC
>JBGPZN010000260.1:0-5299 GCA_041493815.1 Methylomirabilia bacterium | reverse complement strand
GGTTCGTCCGTCGAGCTCGTCACCACCTCGCTGAAGTCCGATCCGCCCGACCCGTTGCTCGCGCGGGCCGACGCGCTCCTGGCCTGGCGCCCGCCCACGCGACTCGCCACGCGCGCGCCCCGCGTGCGCTGGATCCAATCGCTCACCGGTGGCTGCGAGCAGTGGCTGGGAGCCGACACGCCGGTGGGAGCGGTGCTCACCTGCGCGCGCGGCACCCATCGCGTGCAGATGTCCGAGCACATCCTGGCGGCGCTCTTCCTGTGCTCGAAGGACCTGGCCGGGATCGTCCTCGACCAGGCCGCGGGACGCTGGCGCAGGCGCGTGAACCCCACGCTGGCCGGCGCCACGCTGGGCATCCTCGGCCTCGGCGCGATCGGCGTCGAGGTCGCCCGGCTGGCGGCGGGACTCGGCATGCGCGTGATCGGAACCAAGCGTGAGCCGGGCCCGGTGCCGCACGTCGAGCGCGTGGATCCGCCGGCCGAGACCGCGCGCGTCCTCGCGGAGTCGGACTACGTGCTGCTGCTGCTGCCCTCCACCGCCGACACGCGCGGGATCATCGACAAGGCCGCGCTGGCGGGCCTGAAGCCGGGCGCCTGGGTGCTGAACTTCGGCCGCGGCGATCTGGTGGTGGACACCGACCTGGTGGCCGCCGTGCGCGAGCGCCGCATCGCCGGCGCCGTGCTGGACGTGTTCACCACCGAGCCGCTGCCGGTCGAGCACCCGTTCTGGACGACGCCGGGCATCGTGGTCCTCCCCCACGTCGGCGGCTTGCATCCGGAGCGCGACACGCTCGTGGCCGGCCTCTGGGTGGACAACCTGCAGCGCTTCCTGGCCGACCGCCCGCTGCTCCAGGTCGTCGACCGCGCTCGCGGATACTGACGTGCCCCGCCCGCTCGCGGGCGCGCTGCTGACCCTCACCCTGATCGCCACCTCGCCGGCGGTCGCCGACGAGATCACGGTCCCCTGTCCCCGCGGTGTGCAGGCGCCGCTGGCCGCGCTCGCCGAGCGCTTCGGGGCCGACACCGGCCACCGTGTCCGCTTCGCGTTCGGCACCGCGGGCGCCCTCGCCCGGCGCGCCGCCGAGGGTGAGGCGGCGCCCTTGGCGATCTTCTCGGGCGCGGCGTCGCCACCGCGGGAACGCGCGTGGATCTGGGTGGCGTCGGCGTCGGCATCGCGGTGAAGGCCGGCGCGCCGCGGCCCGACGTTGCGACGGCGGACGCGCTGCGCCGGGCGCTGCTGGCGGCGCCCTCCATCGGCTACGCCGACCCCGCCCGGGGCGGCCAGGGCGGCACCCACTTCGCGAGCGTGGTGGAGCGGCTCGGGCTCACCGAGGCGCTACGGCCGAGGACCCGCCTCTTCCCCGAGGGGCTGCAGGCGCTCGAGGGTGTGGCAGCCGGCGAGCTGGCGCTGGCGGCAGCGCCGATCAGCGAGATCCTGCCGCTGTCGGGTCTGGCGCTGGCGGGGCCGCTGCCGCCGCCGCTGCAGGCGCGACTGGCCTACGCGGCAGCACTCCTGGCAGGGTCACGGACGACCGACGGGAGCCGGGCGTTTCTCAGCTTTCTCGCGACACCGGCCGCGCGCGCGATCCTGTCGCGCGCAGGCCTCGAACAGGACTAGGAATCCGCTACCTAGCCCGGCTCAGCGTGATGACGACGGGCGATTCGGCGTTCGGGAGCGTCCCGATGAGGCGGTCCTTCACGAGGGTGAAGGCGGCCGTCATCTCGGGCGGGCTGCTCCCCGGATGCCGCATCAGCGCATCACTGCCCGCCACCCGATAGACGAGCCGCACGCCGCGCGAGCCCTCCAGCCGGACGATCCACGGCACACCGGTCGCGATCGTGTTGTCCAGGCGCAGGTGCGCGACACCGATGTTGTCCCGCTGCATCATCGTGACCTCGACATCGCCCTGGCGGAGCGAGTCGAACAGCCCTAGCCCCTTCCACGTCCCGACCCAGCGGCCGGAGAGATCGACCGGCGGCGCCAGCGGCACCTGGTCGCCCCACCAGCCGTACTGGCGCGCCAGCTTGACGTCGTCCTCGGTGACCGTGGGGTAGTAGACGTTGTCGTTCTTCACCGAGAACGTCATGTGGCCGCCGGAGGCGAAGTGCGTGGGATGGTCGCGCCAGTACGCCCAGTCATCGGAGGAGGCGCAGCCCGACATCGAGAACATAACTGCTGCGATCAGCAGGAGCCACCAGCGCAGGTTCTCCATGTCGCCACTCTCCGTGGGAGGATTCCGGCCGAGGTTGCCGGGGCTCCCCATCGCTGGTGCAAGGGCAGGACCACGGGTCACGTCGAGCCAAGTCCGCGCCGTGACGACGAGGTCGCTCCACCGCCCACCGCCAGACTGTCCCGGCGCTGACGCCGCTGTTACGCTTCTGGCATGACACGCGTGGTCGGCCCCGCCCTGTCCCCGGCCCTCGTCGAACGGCTCAGCCAGGGAGATCTCGAGCGACGACTGGGAATCGGACTGCCGTTCGTCACACTGGATCGCGAGGGTCGGCTTCATCCGATGCTGGTCTCCTATCTCGAGCTCCGCGCCTACGACGCGGCAACGCTGGGCCTCGTGATCCAGGCCCGCAGCAGCAGCGCCCGCAACCTCGCCGAACGCGGGGTCGGAACGCTGAGCATTATCGAGCCCGACGTGGTCGCGTACCTCAAGATTCGTGCGGTGGACGGGCCCCTACCGGTGGTGGGGGGCGAGGCGTTCGGCCTAGGCTTCTTCTTGCTGGAGGTGGAGCAGGTGCTCGAGGATGCGGCGGCCGAGTGGGAGGGCGGCGTGCGGATCACCGAGGCGATCCGCTATGCGCCGGTGCCGACGCTGGCCGAGCCGTGGGCGCGCGCGACCCTCGCCGCGCTGGCCGCGCCGCGCGCGCGAGCCTGAGGCGGCCGCGGCCTATCGCGACGGGCGCTCGGCACGCTCTTGATAGCGGCCGATCGTGACCTCCATCTCCTTCTGCTCGCCGGCGCGCAGGACCACGACGCGTACTCGCTTGCCGACCGGCGTGGACGACACCACCCGCTGCAAGTCGCGCGGAGCGTCCAGCGTCATGCCGTCGAGCGCGATGATCACATCGTCGGCCTTGACCCCGCCCTGATCAGCCGGATCGCCCGGGTTCACGCTGCGCACCAGCACGCCCTTGGCCTCGCGCAGCTTCAGCCGATCGAGATCGTCGTCACCGACCTCGGTGATCGACACCCCGAGCCAGCCCCACTCGACCTTGCCCTTGGTGGCGAGCTGGGGCACCAGCAGCTTCACCAGATTTGACGGGATCGCGAAGCCGATGGAGCCGTTGCGGGCTGCCATGCTGTTCACGCCCACGACCTGCCCGGCCATGTTGACGAGGGGGCCGCCGGAGTTGCCAGGATTGATGGCGGCGTCGGTCTGGATGAAGTCGAAGCCGGGCGCGGCCACCGTGAGCGGCGCGCCCTTGCGGCTCACGATGCCCAACGACACCGACTGCTCGAGCCCGAAGGGATGGCCGAGCGCCATCACGAACTCGCCCACGCGCAGCCGGTTGGAGTCGCCGATCGGCAGCGTCGGCAGGTTCGTGGCGCCGTCGATCTTCACCAGGGCCAGGTCGACGCGGCTGTCCTGCCCCACGACCTTGCCGGTGAAGCGGCGGCCGTCGGCCAGCCGCACCTGCAGCCAGTCGGCGTCCTCCACGACGTGGGCATTGGTGACGATCAAGCCGCTCGGATCGATGAGGAACCCCGAGCCGCTGCTGCGGCGCGGCTCGGCCGGAGCCTCGTCGTCCTTGTCCTTGCCGGGCGCGCGCCGCACACGAACGGCGACGAGGGCGGGCTTGAGCTGATCGGCGAGGTCGGCCAGGAGCTGGTTAAATCGCGACAGCTCCGGTGCCGGCGTGACGGCGCTGTCCTCCCGCCAGTACTTTGTCTCCTGGGCCATGGGCGGCGGCACCGTCGCGGCCAGGAGCACGACGGCGAGGATCAGGGCGAGCATCACGGTGCGACGGGAGCGCGACATACGGGCCTCCTTGCAGCGTCGGACCCTTCGAGTATAGCGCGCGTCAGGGGCCGGTCAGCGGCTGACCTCCCGGACCAGATGGCCCAGCTCGGGCAGCAGCAGTTTCTCGAGCGCGAGCCGGCAGGCGTTCGGCGAGCCGGGCAGGGAGACGACGATGCGGCGGGCGTAGATGCCCATCTGCGCGCGCGACAGCATGGCGGCGGCGCCGACGTCCTCGTAGGACAGCACGCGGAACAGCTCGCCGAAGCCGGGCAGGCGCTTGTCCAGCAGTGCTTCCACCGCCTCGAACGTGGAGTCGCGCGAGGTGATGCCGGTGCCGCCGGTGAGGATCACGACCTGCACGCGCGCATCCGCGCACGCGTCGCGCACGACACGCGTGACGTCCACCGGCTCGTCGCGCACGATGGCCGAGCCCACGACGGTGTGGCCGCCGCCGGTCAGCAACTCGCGGATCACCGCGCCGCCCGTATCCGTCTCCGGTGTCCTCGTATCTGACACCGTCAGCACGAAGCACCCGACCGACGTCGGCGCCGTCGCCCTGTGCTGCTCCGGCGGCGACCCGCGCGGTTGGCTCACCGCGTTCGAGCGGCGGCTTTGCCGCCGCAATCCTCTTCCGGGGGGGAGGTATTGGAGCGGGCCGTCGAGGCCCTCTCCAAGGTGTATGCCTGATCCAGGATCTCGACGAGGTGCAGCACCGGACGCTCGAGGCCCTGGGCGCGCAGCCCGGCCTGGATCTGCAATATACAGCCGGGGTTGGCGGTGACGACGGCCTCGGCCCCGGTCGAGGCGACGTTGCGAACCTTGCGACGCAGCAGGCGATCGGCCATCTCGGGCTGGGTCAGGTTGTAGATGCCGGCCGAGCCGCAGCACCAGTCGGCCTCCGGCAGGTCCACCACTCGCAGCCCCGGGACCTGGGCCAGCAGCTCGCGCGGCTGGCGGCGGATCTTCTGGCCGTGCACGACGTGACACGGATCGTGATAGGTCACCGTCATCGGCACCGGTGAGAGCGGGCCTCGCAGCGGCTCGCGCGCGAGGAACTCGGCGAGGTCCTGCACGGTGCGCGCGAAGCGCGCCGCGCGCTCGGCCCACACCGGGTCGCCCGCCAGCAGCGCGCCGTACGCCTTCATGTGGGCGCCACAGCCGGAGGTGTTGACGATGATCGCCTCGCCGCCGGCGCGCTCGAAGGTCTCGATCGTGCGCCTGGCCATCGCCACGGCGCGCGCGTGGTCGCCGCCGTGGGCGTTGAGCGCGCCGCAGCAGGCCTGGTCGGCCGGCGCCAGCACCTCGCAGCCGTTGCGCGCCAGGATACGC
>JBGPZN010000341.1:0-4128 GCA_041493815.1 Methylomirabilia bacterium | reverse complement strand
GGCACCCACGTGGCCCAGGCCGGCTCGCTGGTGGCGCCCGACCACCTGCGCTTCGACTTCTCGCACGGCGGCTCGGTCAAGGACCGCGAGGTCGAGCAGATCGAGGAGCTGGTGAACGAGCAGGTTCAGGCCAACACCCCGGTCACCCATGAGGAGATGGACATCAAGGAGGCGCTGGCCTCCGGCGCCATGGCGCTGTTCGGCGAGAAGTACGGCGACCGCGTGCGCGTGGTGCGGATCGGCGACTTCTCGACCGAGCTGTGCGGCGGCACCCACCTCGACGCCACCGGCCAGATCGGCTACTTCAAGGTCGACACCGAGGGCGCGGTCGCGGCCGGTGTGCGCCGGATCGAGGCCGTCGCCGGCACCGCGGCGGTGGAAGCGGTGGCGCGGCAGCAGCGCGTGCTGCGCGAGATCGGCGACATCCTCAAGATCTCGCCGGCCGAGGCACCGCAACGGTTGCGCAAGCTGCTCGACGAGCAGCGCGCGCTCGAGCGCCAGCTCCAGGAGCTGCAAGGCAAGGCCGCCCGCTCGAAGGCGGACGATCTCGTGGCCGGCGCCCGCCAGGTGAACGGCGTGGCCGTGGTGGCCGGCCGCATCGACGGGCTCGACGCCGACGCCCTGCGTGCCGTCGCCGATCGCCTGCGCGAGCGGCTCGGCTCCGGCATCGTGCTCGTCGGCAGCGTGGTCGACGACAAGGTCAACCTGATCGCCGCGGTCACGAAGGACCTGACCAAGCGTTTCCACGCCGGCAAGCTCGTGCAGGAGGTGGCCCGCGCCGTCGGCGGCGGTGGGGGCGGCCGCCCCGATCTCGCCCAGGCCGGCGGCAAGGAACCCGCCAAGCTCGACGCTGCCCTCGACGGCGTGTACGACGCCGTGGCCCGCACCGGCGCGTAAGCCGGACACTCGCCGCCCCGCCCGCGGGGCCCTCAGGTGAGCGATGCTTCAGTCCCTGCGTGGCGCCGTCGCCGGCACCATCCTCGTGGTCGAGGACGACTTCGAGGTCCGCTCGATGCTGAGCGAGGCGCTGCTGAGCCTCGGCTACGCCGTGCGCGCGGCGGCGTCCGCCGAGCACGCGCTGGCGGTGCTGGAGACGTCGCCGCCGGACCTGGTCCTCACCGACGTCCACATGGGCGCCATGAGCGGCGTGGATCTCTGCGCGCGCATCAAGGGCGATCCGCGCTGGGCCCTGCTCCCGGTCGTCATCGTCACCGCGGTCAGCGATCTCGACGCGCGGGTGGCCGGCCTGGCCGCCGGCGCCGACGACTTCTTCGCCAAGCCGTTCAACCTGCTCGAGCTGCGCACGCGCGTGGGCGCGCTGTTGCGGGTCAAGACGCTGCTCGACCAGCTGGAGCGGGCCGAGAGCGTGATCATCGTGCTGGGCGCCACCATCGAGGCCCGCGACGTCTACACCAGCGGGCATTGCGAGCGGCTGGCGGCGTACGCGACAGCCGTCGGGAGCGCGCTGGGCGTGCCGCCGGCGCTCCGGCGGGCGCTGCGGTTGGGCGGCTACCTGCACGACCTCGGAAAGATCGCCGTCCCCGACAGCGTGCTGCTCAAGCCGGGGCCGCTCACGCCCGCCGAGCGGATCGAGGTCAACCGCCATCCCGACGTCGGCGCCGATCTCGTGCGCGGCCTGCACACGCTCGACGACGTCCGCCCACTCATCCGTCATCACCACGAGCGGTGGGACGGCGCCGGCTATCCCGCCGGGCTGCTCGGCGAGGCGATCCCGCTCGGCGCGCGCATCATGTCCGTGGTGGACGTCTACGACGCGTTGCGCACGGCCCGCCCCTACAAGGCGCCGCTGTCGCTGGCCGAGACGGTGGAGGTCCTCAAGGCCGAAACCGACGCCGGCGCCTGGGATCCGCGCGTCGTGACCGCCTTGCTCCAGGTGCTGCGGGAGGTAGGCGACGGCGATGCTAGAATGCCGGGCGGGATGGGTCACGACGCGTGAGTGACCGCCTGGAGTCCGAGCGGCACCTGGAGATCCTGCACACCGTCGCCGAGACGGTGTGCCGCTCGCTCGACGTGGAGGAAGTCCTGCGCACCGCGCTCGACGCGCTCACACACGTCACCGGCCACGAGATCTCCAGCCTGCACCTGCTCTCGGAGGACGGCGCCACGCTGAAGCTGCGGGGCGACCGCGGGCTCTCGGCGCCCCTGCGCGAGATCAACCAGGTGCTCGTCGTCGGCCAGGGGCTGATCGGGCGGGTGGCGGCCACCGGACAGACGCTGAATCTGAGCAACGTCGTGGAGTCGCCGAACCTCCTGCCTGCCGCCAAGGCGACCGTGCAGCAGGACCGCATGCGCGGCTTCCTGTGCGTCCCGATCAACAGCCGGGGCCGGCGGCTGGGCACGCTGTCGCTCGGCCGCCAGAACACCGACGCCTTCGACGAGCGGGACATCGCGCTGGTCGAGGCGACCGCCGACCAGATCGGCACCG
Organism: Methylomirabilia bacterium; assembly: GCA_041493815.1. Lineage (GTDB taxonomy): Bacteria > Methylomirabilota > Methylomirabilia > Rokubacteriales > CSP1-6 > AR5. Next base: position 1,682 of record JBGPZN010000341.1, on the reverse strand, counting down.
CGCTCGACAACGCTCGCCTGTACTCGGAGACGCTGCGCCAGCTCGAGGAGCTGAAGCGCACCCAGGCTCAGCTCGTCCACGCCGAGAAGCTCTCGGCGGTCGGCGAGCTGGCCTCCGGCGTCGCCCACGAGATCAACAATCCCCTCACCACGATCCTGGGCCAGGCCCACCTGCTGCTGGACCATCGCGACTCCACGCCCCACGTCCGCAGCCGGCTGATGATCATCGCCGACGAGGCGTCGCGGGCGGCCCGCATCGTGCAGAACCTCTTGCTGTTCTCGCGGCACTATCCGCCCGAGCGGCGCCCGTGCTCGCTGGCCGAGCAGGTGCGGCGCGTGCTCGAGCTCAAGGCCTATCAGCTCGAGCAGGACCAGGTCGAGGTCCTGGCCGACTTCGAGCCGTGCGGCACGGTGTGGGCCGACGAGAACCAGATCCAGCAGGTGGTCCTCAACCTGGTCCAGAACGCCCACCAGGCCATGCTCCAGCAGGCCGACGAGCGTGTGCTCACCGTCCGCGTGCGGCAGCTGGGCGCCGTGGTCGCCATGGAGCTGCTCGACACCGGGCACGGAATCTCGCCGGAGGCCCTGACGCGGCTGTTCGATCCGTTCTTCACCACCAAGCCGCCGGGGGAAGGCAGTGGCCTGGGCCTGTCCGTCTCCTACGGGATCGTCGCCGAGCACAGGGGCACGCTGCGGGGCGGCAACCGCCTCGACCGTCGCGGCGCGATCTTCACGGTCGAGCTGCCGGCGGGAGAGCTCTCCTGACGCTGTCGCCGGCCCGGCCGGCCCCGCGCCGGCGCCGTCACGTCGCGCTGCTCGGTCTCGGCCTGATGCTGGGCGCAGGTGCCTGCACCGGCGTCGGCGGCCCCGTACCCGGCGCCCCCGCCCACCACCGGGAGCACGGCTTCGCCAACGCCAATCCCGCCTTCGTCCGGCCCCCGCTGTGGACGCGGACCACGTTTTTCGCGGCGCGGATCTGGTCGTCCACCTTCGCCCCGCGCACGGTCGAGCTGCCCCGGGTGGCCAACGACGGCGCGGCGCTGCGGGCCAATCGCGCCGAGCCCACCATCACCTGGGTGGGGCATGCGACGCTGCTGATCCAGCTCGACGGCGTGAACGTCCTCACCGACCCGCAGTGGTCCGAGCGCGTCGGCCCGGTGAGCTTCGCGGGTCCAAGGCGGGTGACGCCGCCCGGGCTGCGCTTCGAGGACCTGCCGCCGATCCACGTCGTGCTGATCTCCCACGACCACTATGACCACCTGGACGTGGCCACGGTCACGCGGCTGGCCGCCGAGCATCGGCCGCGGTTCTACGTGCCGCTCGGCCTCAAGGCGTGGTTCGCCGACCTCGGCATCACCGACGTCGTCGAGCTCGACTGGTGGGACAGCCGGGTGGAGCGCGGGCTCACGCTGACCTGCGTGCCCGTCCAGCACTGGACGGGGCGCTCGTTCTCCGAGCTGAACAACCGCCTGTGGAGCGGCTGGGCGATCGCCGGCCGCGAGCGCCGCGCGTTCTTCGGCGGCGACACCGGCTACTACGAGCCGTACTTCAAGGAGATCGGCGGCCGCCTCGGCCCCTTCGACCTGGCGGCGGTCTCGATCGGCGCCTACCTGCCGGCGGTGATCATGCGCTTGACGCATACGACGCCCGAGGAGGCGCTGCGGATCTTCGCCGACGTCCGCG
>JBGPZN010000133.1:0-8265 GCA_041493815.1 Methylomirabilia bacterium | reverse complement strand
GGAACCCCAGCACCGACAGGTTCACGCAATCCGAGGGTGTCCCGTTCACCGCGAAGCGCCGCTCCCCCCACTGATGCGGTCGCAGCGGCCGGTGCAGAGTCAGCGCATGCCCGCACGCACTCTGCTCCCGCTCCGGCGCCACCACCCACACCTCCCCCACCGAGTCGAGCGCCTCCGCCAGCGCCGCCACCCCCGGCGCATGCACCCCGTCGTCATTCGTGACCAGAATCACTGCCATTGCCCAAAAATCCTACCACGCACCCCCGTCAGAGCTGCGTTCACCACGACAGGATCTAGGCTCAGTCGATCGACAGTTTTGTTCGACAAGGCGATCCGCTGGAAAGACAGGATCCGTTCGGCCAAAGGATATCGACACACAGCCAATGGATCGTCGCGTTCGAGTGCGCCGCAAGGCGCGCGGCGACCGTCGGACGGGGGGCGAAGCCCCCCGCCGAGGGTCTTGGTCGGGGCGACAGGATTTGAACCTGCGACCACCGGACCCCCAGTCCGGTGCGCTACCGGGCTGCGCTACGCCCCGAGGTCGCGAGCGTGGATTGTCGCAAGAACCCCGCGGCGTTTCAAGGAGTCAGCCGGGCGCGCAACGCGGTGAGGCGGTCGCGCACCCGCTTGAGCATATCCGCGTAGATCGTCTCGCGCAGGCCCAGGTCGAGCTGCTGAGAGCTCTTGCGTGATTCGGCCAGCAACCGCTTCTTGGCGCCTTCCAGGGTGAGCCGCTCGTCGTAGAGGAGGGTCTTGATGCGCTGGACCAGCTCGAGGTCGCGCGGGCGGTACAGCCGCTGACCGGCCGGATTCTTCTTGGGGCGGAGCAGCTTGAACTCCGACTCCCAGTAGCGCAGGACGTACGCCGGCACGGCGGTGATCTGCTCGACCTCGCCGATACGATAGTACAGCTTCTCGGCGGCGTCGGGCACGACGCTCATCACTGCGGGCCGGCGTTGATCCGCTGCTTGAGCCCCTTGCTGGGCTTGAACGTGAGCACCTTGCGCGCCGTGATCTCGATGCTGTCGCCCGTTTGCGGATTCCGGCCGCGCCGCGACGCCTTGCGGCGGATGCGGAAGTGCCCGAAGCCCACGATCTTGACGTCCTCGCTCTTCTCGAAGCACCGGAAGATGATGTCGAACACCGACTCGACGACCGACGCCGACTGCCGCTTCGACAGCCCGTGATTCGCCACCGCGTTGACCAGATCGTTCTTGGTCACTGTGAAGGGTCACCTCCTCCGCTCACTGATCACCCCGTGCGATGTACGGTTTGTACCCCTTCGCCTCCAGCTCCCGGGCGGCGGCCAGGGCGGCGGCCTTGTCCGAGAACGATCCGACCCGCACCCGATGCAGGGCCTGGCCGCCTTCGGTGGGGGCGGACGGCGCCGTGGTGGTGGGCGCCGCCCCGGTCGAACTGCCGGCCCGGCGCACCTGGACCTTGAAGCCCTCGACCGCGAGGTCCTTCGAGAGCGCGACGGCGTCGCGCAGCGGCAGACTCGGCTTGACGACGACGCCCCCGCCGGAGGTCTCGGCCGAGAGGCCCTTGCCGGCCAGCCGCCGATTGAGGTCCTCCACCGACATGCCGGTGACGAACACGTCGTACTGGTCGGAGGTCGACGCCACCGCCGGGGCCTTGGCCGCCGGGGCCGCTGCCGCGGGCGCCGAGCCGCCCACGCGCTTGAGCGACTCCTCGACCTTGAAGTTCTCCTCGCGCAGCTTGGTGGCGACGCGCTTGGCCGTCTCGGGATCCTTGAACGCGCCGACCTGCACCCAGTACGGTCCGCCACCCACGGCAGCCGGCGCGGGTGAAGTGGCCTTGACCGCCGCTTGCCGCTGCGTGCTCGGCTTCGTCGCGGTGGCGGGCGCGCTCTCGCTCTTCGCCATCGTCTCGGGTTTGGCCGGCGCCGGCTTCGCGGTGCTCGGCTTGGCCGGGCTCTCGGTCACCGCCATCGCGCTCTTGCTCTTCGCCTCGGCGGGCGGCGTCGGCGCGGCCTTCGTCTCCGGCGCGCTGGCTCTGGCGGTGGTCTTGGGTTCCGGCGTCGCCTTGGCGGTTGGCGCGGAGCTCGGCTTGAGCTCCGGGCGTGCCAGCGGCGTCGACGCCACGGGCGCGGCCGGCGCCGGAATCAGCGTGGAGTCTTTTTTCTCGATGGCGGGCCGGTCGCCAGCCGATTTTTCGCTTGCGGATTTTTCGCTCGCCGGCTTGTCTGCGAGCGGCCTGTCGATCACCGACGGCGTCGTCGACGTGGGCGGGGCCGGCGCCATCGGCGATTTCGCCGTCGACGCGGAGCGCGGCGGTGGCGGCGGATTCATCCAGTCCAGCACGTAGGGCACCGCGACGGCACCGACGACACCGAGTACGATTACGACGAGAACGACGCGAAACCACGTCGCCGCGAAAATCGATCGCGGCGGAACGTCTTCGTACAGCTCCTGCTCGTGCTCGTCGGTCGGGTCGTCGCGCTCTGGGCTCACCGGCTCCTCGCCGTCGAACAGGGCGTCGTCATGCGCGTCATCTTAGCATGGTGGTTGGGATTTCTGTGCCTTGTGATGGGCTGGACGGCCGGGAGAAGGTCAGGTCGCCGAACATCGCCTCGGCGTCGCTCTTGGTGTCGTTGCTGTCGATCATGAGGGCCACCTTGCCCGCCCGGGGCGGCTCGGCGCCGAACAGCGCCCGGTAGTCCGCGGCGACGTTGCGCTGCTCGCGCAGCCACGTGTCCAGGCGGCCCGGCCCGGACTCCAGCACGATGATCCGCACGTTGGGCGCCCTGGGATTGCGCAGCGTGGTGCCGACCGGCGCGCGGCTGTCCCACACGTAGCCGATCACGTCGCTGGCGGTTCGCGGCGCCGGCCAGCGCGGGAAGACCACGTACACCTGGGCGGCCTGGTCGTCCCGGCCCGGCTCGCGCACGTCACCCCCGTTCGGCAGCCGCATGACCTTCCACGACCACGTCAGGATCGAATACTGGCGCACGTCGAGGACGAGATCGCGATGGACCGCGAAGGAGTTCCGCTCGCTGCGCAGCCGCAGGGCCAGGCGCCCGTCGACCCGCGTGAGCTCGATCGCCGGGTCCTTACCGGCGAACTCGGTCACGTCCCAGCCCGCGGGAACCCCGGGGGCCGGCAGCCGCGCCGGCACGGCTTCGCTGACCGGCACCCGCACGAGGCCGTCCTTGTCCGGCGCCGGAATGCGGACGGTCGTGGGCGCGCCGGCCCCGCCCCGTGCCGCAGCGCTCGGCTTCGGCGAGGCGGTCGCCGGGATCGGGGTCTCGGAGAAGGCCGCCCGGGGCCCACCGGCGCCCGGCCATCCGAGGTAGAAAGCGCGGTGGCGAGGGTTGGACAGCAGCACGGTGATCCCGGCGACGACCAGCAGCCCCACGAGCAGCGCGACCTTCGGATTGGCGCCGCCGGAGCGCCGCGCGGGTTTCAGCGCCGTGCCCTCCGGCGCGGCCGGCTACCCGTGGCGCGGCGGAGCGACAGCCGGATCGGCGAGCCCGCGAAGCCGAACGCCAGCCGGAGCGAGCGCGTGAGATACCGCTCGTACGAGAAGTGGACCTCCTCCGGCCGGTTGACCTTCAGCGCGAAGGTCGGCGGCGCCGCGCTCACCTGCTCGGCCGACTGGACCGTGAGCGCCTCGCCGCGCACCGACGCCGGACGCCGCTCGACCGCCTGCCGGAGCACGGTGGTCGCCTCGGCCGTCGTCACCCGGCGCTGCGCTGCGGCGGCCACCTGGTCCACCGTGTCGAAGATCTCGCGCACGCCCACGCCCTCGATCGCCGAGGTGAAGCAGATCGGCGCGTAGTCGAGGAAGGGCAGCCGCTCGCGCAGCTCCTCGGTGACCTCGGCCTTGCGCACCATGCCGGGCGGCACCAGGTCCCACTTGTTGACCACCAGCACCACCGCGCGGCCGGCCTCGTGCGCGTAGCCGCCGATGTGCGTGTCCTGCGCGGTGAGGCCGTCGGAGGCGTCCAGCACGAGCAGCGCGACCTGGCAGCGCTCCAGGCTGCGCAGCGCCATGACCACCGCCAGCTTCTCCAGCGCCTCGCTCACCTTGCCCTTGCGGCGAATGCCGGCGGTGTCCACCAGCACGTAGGGGCGCCCGGCGTACTCGAACGCGGTGTCGACGGCGTCGCGCGTGGTGCCCGGCGCCTCGTGTACGAGCACGCGCTCGGTGCCCACCATGGCGTTCACGAGCGAGGACTTTCCGACGTTGGGCCGGCCGATGACGGCCAGATGCACGACGCCCTTCGGCGCCGGCGGCGCGGTGTCGAGCGGCGCGCGGGCCCGCACGACCTCCAGCATCTCGGCCACGCCGCGGCCGTGCTCGGCCGACACCGGGGCCGGGTCGCCGAAGCCGAGGGTGTAGAGCTCGGCCACCGCGCTCTCCATGCCGCCGGCGTCCACCTTGTTGGCGACCAGCACCACGGGCCGCTCGCTGCGGCGCAGCGCGCGGGCGATCTCGGCGTCGAGCGCCGTCACCCCGGCGCGCGCGTCGACGACGAAGAGCACGAGGTCGGCTTCCTCGAGCGCGATCATGACGTGGCGGCGCACGCCCTCGATGAGCGGCTCCTCGGAGGACGGATCGAAGCCGCCGGTGTCGATGACCGTTGCCTGCCAGCGCTCGAAGGCGACCAGCCCGTACAGCCGGTCGCGGGTGACGCCGGGCACGTCGCGCACGATGGCGCGCCGCCGCCCGACGAGCCGATTGAACAGCGTGGACTTGCCGACGTTCGGTCGCCCGACGATGGCGATGATGGGGTGGGTCATCTCCAGCGCCGCGCCGGTGACCCGCGAGCCGCGCTGCTGTGTGGTCACGGCGTCACCCCGCCCGCAGCGCGCGTACCAGCGCGCGCGGCTCGGGCTCGACCATGACGACGGGAACGCCGAGCGCGCGCGAGAGATCGGCCGGCGTGAGGTCGTCGAGGAAGACGCCGTCGCCGTCGCGCAGCGCAACGGCCGGGATCAGGACCACGTCGCCCAGGTCGCCCTGGGCCGCGAGGTGGCGCTGGATGTCCTGACCCGTGAGCAACCCGGCGACGCTCACGCTGCCGCCGAAGAACTCGTTGGGCACCGCCACCACGCGCGCCTCGACGCCGCCCAGCGGGAGGTCGCCGAGCCGTCTAGCAAGCCGCGGCCCATAGAGCGCGCCGCTCACGACGGTCACCCGACGGGGGGCGCGGCGGGACCGCCCCGGCCCGCGCGCCCGCGCCAGGCCGTCCTCGAAGCGGCGCACCAGCCCGATGCCGTCCTCGGCGATCGCGAAGCCCTCGTAGGCATCGGCCGATGGCAGCGGACGGTCCGCCTGGAGGTAGACCTCGTCGCCGAGGAACACGAAGCGACTGTCGAGCTGCGACAGGAACCGCGCCTGCCAGCCGGCAACGGTGTCGACCAGCGCGGCGGCCTCGGCATCCGTGAGCGTGCGCAGCGAGGGCAGCCGCTCGCGGTGTCGCGTCAGCCCGACCGGCACGATCGCCGTGGTGGTGACGTGGGGGTGCAGCGGGGCGAGATCGTGCACCGTGCGCTCGAGGTGCGGCCCGTCGTTCAACCCGGGGCACAGCACGATCTGAGCATGCATGCGGATGCCGGCCTTGGCCAGGCGCTCCAGGCGCGGCAGGATCTCCGCCGGGTGCCGGGGGCGACCGAGCAGCGCCCAGCGCAGCTCGGGATCGCTCGCGTGGACCGAGATGTAGAGCGGCGACAGTCGTTGCTCCAGGATTCGCTCGAACGAGGGCTCGTCGAGATCGCTGAGCGTGATGTAGTTGCCGTGCAGGAACGACAGCCGGAAGTCGTCGTCCTTGACGTAGAGGCTCTTGCGCATCCCGCGCGGGAGCTGATGGATGAAGCAGAACACGCACTTGTTCGCGCAGGTGGCGATGTCACCCGGGCGCGGCGGCTCGAGCTCGACGCCCAGCTCGGCCCCCGGGCGACGCGTGACCTTCAGGGCGTGGTGGGCGCCGTCGCGCTCGACGCTCAGCGCCAGCGCATCCTCGCCGCCGTAGAACTGGAAGTCGATGGCGTCACGCAGCGGCCGGCCGTTGATCGCCAGGATGCGATCGCCGGCGGTCAGCCCCGCCGTCGCGGCGGCCGTGCGCGCCCGCACCGCCGCCACCACGACGCCCTCAGCGGAAGAGCGCGGTTTCATCCGGCTCGCGATCCTCCTCGGCGTGGGTGGCGTTGAGAAAGCGCATGCCCTGCACGATGTACTGCAGGCCGGAGATCACCGTGAAGGCCGCCGCCAGCCATACGGGTACGCGGCCGATGGCCGGCAGCAAGTAGAACGGCGCCAGCAGCCCGACCAGCACGGTCAGCACCTGGAAGAACGTCGCCAGCTTGCCGGCCGCCGTGGGCCGCGGCGTGATGCGGCCGCCGGCCATGTGGATGGCGAGCGCGCCGACCAGCAGGATCAGGTCGCGACTGATGACGACGGCGGCGATCCAGAACGGCAGCACCCGCAGCCAGGTCAGCGTGACGAAGGACGACACCAGCAATAGCTTGTCGGCCATCGGGTCGAGGAACGCGCCCAGCCGGCTCTGGCTGCCACGCTGCCGCGCGACGTAGCCGTCGAGCAGGTCGGTGAAGGCCGCGATCAGGAAGACCGTCAGCGCCGGGCCCCGCTGCTTGTAGACGAGCAGCGAGATAAACACCGGGATCAGCAGAATGCGCAGAACGGTCAGCCAGTTCGCCAGTCCCATGAAGACGTTAGTTTAGCACCCGGTACCCGGCCAGCGAGCCCAGCCACGACCCCGGTAGCTGCACGTCCACGACCACGTGCTGCGGCTCGTCCACGCGGGCCAGCACCCGGCCGCGCTCGTAGCAGAGCGCCAGCGACGCGCCGTCCTCGTGCGGGATCCGCAGCGTCACCGCGACGCCCATCGGCAGCGCGGCGTCGATCGCCTTGAGCAATTCCTGAAGTCCCTCGCCGGTGGCGGCCGAGATCGCCACGCCGTCGCGCCGGACGACCAGCGCTTCCAGGCCACGACCGCCCTCGGTGCGATCGATCTTGTTGAGCGCCAGCACCATCGGCCGGTCGGCCACCTCCAGGTCGCCCAGGGTGCGCTCGACGGCGGCCGTGTGCTCCTCGAGGGCCGGATGGCTGGCGTCGATGACGTGCACGAGGACGTCGGCGTCCTTCAGCTCCTCCAGCGTCGCCCGGAACGCGGCCACCAGCTGGTGCGGGAGCTTGCGGATGAAGCCGACGGTGTCGGTCAGGATGAACGGGCGCAGCCCCTGCTCGACCAGGCGCGCGGCCGGGTCGAGCGTGACGAAGAGCTGGTCGGCGGCGGTGAGACGCGCCCCACTCAATCGGTTGAGCAGCGTGGTCTTGCCCGCGTTCGTGTAGCCGACGAGGGCGACGATCGGCATGCCGGCGCGGCGGCGGCCGTGGCGCTGCAGCCGGCGGTGCGTCTGCACGTGCTCCAGCTCGCGCTCGATCTTCATGACACGGCGCCGGATGACGCGCCGGTCGGACTCGAGCTGCGTCTCGCCGGGACCCCGGGTGCCGATACCGCCGCCCAGCCGCTCGAGGTGGGTCCACTGCCCGACCAGCCGCGGCAGCAGGTACGTGAGCTGGGCCAGCTCCACCTGCAGCTTGCCCTCGGCCGTGCGCGCCCGCTGAGCGAAGATGTCGAGGATCAGCGCGGTTCGGTCGATGACCTTCATGCCGAGCGCCTGCGAGAGGTTGCGTTCCTGGATCGGCGACAGCGGATCGTCGGAGATGAAGAGGTTGGCGCCCGCCTGGGGGGCGGCGGCGGCGACCTCCTCGATCTTCCCGCGGCCGAAGTAGAGCGCGGGCGTCGGCGTCTCCCGCTCCTGGCTCACGCGCTGCACCACCGTGGCGCCGGCGGCGACCGCCAGCCCCGCCAGCTCCTCGAGCGACTCGTCCACTTCCCACCGCCGCTGCCTGGGCAGCCGGACCGCCGCGATCACCGCACGCTCCGGGCCCCGTCGCACCTGGTGTCCGTTGTCCCGTCCGCTCTTGCGCGCTCGACTCACTCGATACCACCCTCCAGAATAAGCCTCGCCTCGATCGCCGCCGCGACACCCTCGGCGTCGCCGGCGGCAGCCACGTCGATCCATTCGATCCCCGGCTCGCGCGCGAACCACGTCACCTGCCGCTTCGCGTAGCGGACGGTGTCGCGCTGCATGAGCTGCAGCGCGCGGCCGTGCTCGAGCCCGCCGAGCGCGACCTCCACGAACTGGCGATAGCCGATCCCCTGCAGCGCCGGCAGGGCCGGTGCGTAGCCGCGGCCGAGCAGTCGCCGCACCT
>JBGPZN010000466.1:0-3121 GCA_041493815.1 Methylomirabilia bacterium | reverse complement strand
CAGCTCGACGAGACGGCGCGCGTGTTCCACGCCCCCGCCTCCGAGGAGGTGGCGCGCTTCGTCGGCGTGGAGACGATCGTGACGGGCCGCGTCATCGGCCGCGAGGCCGGCGTGACCCGGGTGGAGGTCGCCGGCCGCACGCTTGAGGCGGCCGCGCCGGCCAAGATCGGCGCCCGCGTGCGCCTGGCCATCCGCCCCGAGGACGTGACGCTCGTGCTGCCGCGCGAGCACGGCGACGCCTCGAGCGCGCGCAACGTGCTGGCCGGCTTGATCGCGCGCATCACCGTCACCGACACCGGCGTTCGCGTCCTGGTCGACTGCGGCTTTCCCCTGGTGGCGACGGTGACGCCGCGCTCGCTCGGCGAACTGGCACTGGCCGAGGGCATGGCCGTGACCGCGGCCTTCAAGGCCAGCGCGCTGCACCTGATCCCGGGGGCCGCTTCGCTTGACACTCTGACCGCGCCGGGGCTATAAGGAGGGCACCCGCAACGGGTGGCAGTGGACGGGGGATGGGTATCGACACACGAGTTCCGCCAGGCCAGCGTTCAATGGTGACGCTGGCTTTGTTTGTTTCATGCCCTGCCCGCCACGTTCCAGGGAGGTCAACACGATGACCCAGGAGAACCTCATCGACCGACTCATTGCCGAGAACGAGGAATTTCGGGGCCTGCGCTCCGAGCATCAGGGCTACGAGCGTGAGCTCGAGACCCTGAAGGAGCATCCCTCGCTCTCGGCGGACCACCACTGGCGGGTGAGCGAGCTGAAGAAGCTGAAGTTGATGGCCAAGGACCGCATGGAGGCCATCATCCGGAGCACCCGCTCCGGCGTCACCGCCTGAGCGCCCCCGGCCGTGGCCGGCGCCGCCCCGCGCGACGGCGCCAAGCCCGTGCCACTGCCGCGACCTCGGACGGCTTCCGTGGCCTGACGCACCTCTCGCCCCAGGGCGACGCGCGCATGGTCGATGTCTCCCCGAAGCCCGAGACCGTCCGCGAGGCCGTGGCGCGCGCGACTCTGCGGATGCGGCCGTCCACCCTGCGCGCCATCAAGAGCGGCAACGCCCCCAAGGGCGACGTGTTCGGTGTCGCCCGCACCGCCGGCATCCTGGCCGCCAAGCGCACCCCCGAGCTGATTCCCCTGTGCCATCCGTTGCGCCTCACCCAGGTGGAGGTCTCGTTCGAGACGCACGCCCGGCGCGGCGAGGTGGCCGTGCAGGCGCGTGTACGCACCGTCGACAAGACCGGCGTGGAGATGGAAGCGCTGACGGCGGCCGGCATCGCCGCCCTCACGGTCTACGACATGGTCAAGGCGCTGGAAAAGGGCGTGACGATCACCAACCTGCAACTCCTGGAAAAATCCGGCGGGAAGTCAGGCGAGTGGAAGCGACGGCGCCCATGAAAACCGCGCTGATCCATTCCGAAGACTGGGCGCGGTTCGACTACGGGCCGCAGCACCCCTTGCGCATGGAGCGCCTGGGGCTCACCTGGCGCCTCATGCAGGCCTACGGCCTCACGCGATTGCCCGGCGCCGTCGTGCACGCGCCGACGCCGGCCGCCGAGCGCGACATCGCGGCGTTTCACGCTCCCGAGTATCTCGAGGTGCTGAGGATCGCCAACAACGGCGCCCAGCCGCCGCGCGGGGCCACCTTCGGGCTCGGGCCCGGCGACAATCCCGTCTTCCGCGGCCTGTGGGAGGCCGCCCAGCTCGTGGCCGCCGGCTCGCTGCTGGCCGCCGACCTGGTCGCCGGCGGCCAGGCGGACCGCGTCTTCCACTTCGCGGGCGGCCTGCACCACGCGCTCCGCGAGCGCGCGTCCGGATTCTGCTACGTGAACGACGCGGTGCTGGCGATCCTGCGCTTGCGCGAGCACGGGCTGCGCGTCGCCTACGTGGACATCGATGCGCATCACGGCGACGGCGTGCAGTACGCGTTCTACGGCGACCCGCACGTGCTCACCATCTCGACGCACGAGCGCGGCGAGCGCCTGTTCCCCGGCACCGGTTTCGTGAACGAGCTGGGGGAAGGGGGCGCCGCCGGCTTCTCGGTGAACCTGCCGCTGGAGGCCTACACCGAGACCAAGGTCTACCTGCCGGCGTTCGAGGCGGTCGTGCCGCCGCTGCTCGAGCGCTTCAAGCCCGACGTGATCGTGGCCCAGCTCGGCATCGACTCGCACCGCACCGATCCGCTCACGCACCTGGCGCTCGACATCCAGGGCTTCGCGCAGGCCTTCGCGCGCATCGTGCCGATGGCGCCGAAGCTCGTCGCACTGGGCGGCGGTGGCTACGACATCCGCAACGTGGCGCGTGGATGGACGGCGGCGTGGGCGGTGCTCAACGGCGTGGAGCTTCCCCCTGCGCTGCCCGAGGCGTTCGCCGACGACGTGCGGCGGTACGACTTTGGCTCGCTGGGTCTATGGGACGAGCCGGCCGAGGTGCTGCCGGATCACGTCCAGCGCGCCGTCAGCGACTACGTCGACCGTCAGGTCGACGCCGTCCAGCGCACGATCTTCCCGTTCCACCGGCTCTAGCGGGTTGCTGCAACCCCCCGCAGGCTGCGGCCGCGGGGCTCAGCGCTCGCCGAGCAGGGCCTTGATCTGCGCCTCGAACACCGGGAAGGGCAGGGCGCCGACGATGCGCTGGCCCTCGACGGCCGTGCCGGGGGTGGTGGCGCCCAGGACGAACGTCGGCGTGCCGCTGATGCCGGCGCTCTGGGCCTCGGCCACGTCACGATCGATCTCGGCCCGGTAGCGGTCGGCGACGATGCAGGCCGAGAACTTGCCGCCGTCGAGCCCCAGCTCTCGCGCCAGGCGGTCGTACAGCTCGCGGTTCAGGGCGCTGGCGTTGAGGGTGACGACGTGGCGCATCTCCCAGAACTTGCCCTGCTCGCCGGCGCAGCGCACGGCCAGGGCGGCCGGGCGGGCGTTGGGATGGAAGTCGAGCGGGAAGTCGCGAGTCACGAAGCGCACCTTGCCGGTGTCGATGTACTCGCGCTTGAGCCGTTCGAACGTGCCGACGTGGAACGCGCGGCAGTAGGGACATTCGAGATCCGTGAACTCCACCAGCGTGACCGGGGCATCGGCGCGGCCCAGCACCGGCCCGCCGGCCACGTCGACCTTCACCTTCTCAT
>JBGPZN010000151.1:0-7850 GCA_041493815.1 Methylomirabilia bacterium | reverse complement strand
CGCGCTTCCGCGAGCTGGCGGTGGAGGCGTTCCGCGCCATCGACTGCGCCGGCATGGCCCGCGTCGACTTCTTCCTGGAGGGCAGCACGGTCCTCGTGAACGAGATCAACACCATTCCCGGATTCACCTCGACCAGCGGTTACGCGCGGATGTGGGAGGCCACCGGCCTGTCCTATCCCGACCTCGTCGAGCGCCTCGTCGAGCTGGCCCTGGAGCGCCACCGCGAAAAGTCCGGGTAGCGCGACGATCGTCATCGCGGGCGGTGGCACGGGCGGCCACACGAGCCCCGGCCTCGCCGTCGCGGCCCTGCTACGCGCGCGGGGTGTGAGTCACGCCTGGATCGGCAGCCGCGACGGCGTGGAGGCGCGACGGGCAGCCGAGGACGGCATCCCCTACCACGCGATCCCCACCGGCAAGCTGCGCCGCTATTGGGCCTGGCGCAACGTCACCGACCTCGCGATCAACGTGCCGGCCGGCGTCCTGCGCGCCGGCGCGTTGCTACGGCGGCTGCGGCCGCGCGTCGTGCTCGCCACCGGCGGCTTCGTCGCGCTGCCCGTCGTGCTGGCCGCCACCATGGCGCGCGTGCCGGTGGTCGTCCACGAGCAGACGGCCGTGCCCGGCCTGGCCAACCGTGTCGCCGCCCGCCGCGCGCGCCGCATCGCGGTGACCTTCGCGGAGAGCGCGAGCCACTTTCCCGCCGGGCGCGTCGTCGTCACCGGCAATCCCCTGCGACCGGAGCTTCGGGCGGGCTCGCGCGCCGACGCCGTGGCCCGCTTCGGGCTCGACCCGGCGCTACCCCTCGTCTACGTGACGGGCGGCGCGCTGGGCGCCCACGCCATCAATCGCGCCGTCGGTGAGATCCTGGCCGAGCTGCTCGCCCAGGCCCAGGTGATCCACCAGTGCGGCGACAATGCGACCACCGGCGACCGCGCGTGGCTGCAGGCCCGGCGGCAGGCGCTGCCGGCGGCGCTGGCGCGTCGCTACACCGTGCAGCCGTGGGTCGGCGCCGAGCTGGCCGGGATCTACGCCACGGCGGCGCTCGTGGTCGCCCGCTCCGGCGCCGGCACCGTGAACGAGTGCTGCCAGCTCGGCCTGCCGGCCCTCTACATCCCCATGCCCGGCGCCAGCGGCGACGAGCAGACGGCAAACGCGCGACTCGTCGGCCAGGCGGGCGGCTGCGCGATCGCGCCCCAGGCCTCGCTGACGCCCGATCACCTGCTCGAGCGCATCCGCGGCCTGCTGGCCGAGCCGGCCCGTCTGAAAGACATGGGCGAGCGCGCCCGCACCCTCGCCATCCCCGACGCCGCCGACCGCCTCGTCAACCTCCTCCTGGAAGTGGCCGAGTGATCTGGCGGTTTCCTCCGCTACCCTGGGCGGCGGCGGTGCGGATCAAATCTGAGCGGGCAGGCCTCGCAGTGGGCGATAGTGCGGCAGTGTGTCTTGGCGACGGCGACCATCAGCGCGTGGAACTCATTGAAGAGCGCGGGATCGGACGGCAGGTGCGCCTCGAGAAACGCGCGCGCCTCTTCGTAGCCGGCGTCGCGCCGGAGCAGCCCGTGGCGCACGAGCACGCGGCGGGTGTAAGCGTCGGCCACGAACACCGGGCGGCCGGCCGCGTACAGCAAGATCGCGTCGGCTGTCTCCGGCCCGAGCCCCGGTACGGCGAGGACCTCGCGGCGCAGCGGCCCCAGGGGGGCGCGGCGCATGGCGCGGAAATCGCCACCGAAGCGGGTCAGCAGCCAGCGCGTGAAGCCGAGCAGGCGCCGCGCCTTGAGCCGGTAGGTGCCGGCCGGACGCACCAGCGCGCCCAGCGTCGCGGCGTTGCGGGTGGCGAGGCGACGCGGCGCCAGCAACCCGCGGGCGCGGAGCGCGGCGACGGCCCGGGCGGCGCTGGTCCAGGCGGTGTGCTGGGTGAGGATCGCGCCGACGGCGACCTCGAACGGCGTGCGCGCCGGCCACCATCCTTGCGGGCCGTGACGCGCCAGCAGCGCGCGGTAGAGTCGCAGCAGACGCGCCTTGACCGGATCACGCGGGGGACCGGGGATCCGGCGCCACGCCGTGAGCACCGGACGGCCTGACCCAGTGCTGGGTGTCATCGTCCTGCTGCAGAGCCTCGTGCTGGCGATCTCGGGCCCGGTGACGTCACCGGAGTACCTGCCGCTGCGGGTGGCCGAGGCCGAGGGCTACTACACGCGCGAGGGCCTCAATGTGGTCGTGCGCACGACCCGTGCCGAGCCCGGCGCCGCCGAGGCGCTGGCACAGGGCCAGGCCGATCTCGTCGCCACCTCGGTCGACGCGATGCTGCGCTTCGGCCCGCGCGCGGTCAACCAGGGTCCGCGCGTGGTGTTCGGGCTGACGGCGGCGCCGCCGGTGGCGCTGCTGGTGCCGACGTCGCAGACCGGCATCGTCAAGTCGGTGAACGACCTGGCGGGCACGCGCGTGGGGCTGGCGAGCCCGGGCGCGCCCGAGCACGCGTGGTTCGGCTGGCTGCTGGCCCGGGCCGGGCTCACCGTGGCGCAGATGTGGGTCGTCAGCCACGGCAGCCGCGGCCTCGTCGCCGCGGTGGAGAGCGGCGACGTCCACTCCGGGCTCGTCCCCGAGCCCGCCGCCTCGCGCCTGGTGGCGGACGGCCACGCCCGGGTGCTCGTGGATCTCCGCACGCCGGCCGCCGTCGCGCAGGCGATCGGCACGCCGACCCTGAACGCCGCGGTCTTCGCGCGGGCCGACCGGCGCCCGCGCGACCGCGACCTCGAAGCCTTCGTGCGGGCCGTGCTGGCGGCCGAGCAACGCATCGCGACGGCCAAGCCCGACGAGCTGGCCGCGCGCCTGCCCCAGCGCATCACGGTGCCGGCCGACGAGTTCGCGGCCCGGCTGGAGACGACGCGGCGGATCTATCTGTCGGATGGGCTCGTCACCATCGATCAGGTCCGCGAGACGCTGGCGCTGATCCGGGCGTACCAACCCCTGTCCGTGACCAGCCGTGTGCCGCCGCCCGAGGAGATGCTCCACGTCGAGCCCCTGCGCCGGGTCCTCAGCCCGCCGGCGGGGCGCTGACCGCCACGCCGAAAGCCGCCAGCACCCGGGCCGTCTCCTCGAGCGGCAGCCCGACCACGTTGCTGAAGGATCCCTCGAGTCCCGCCACCAGCGCGCCGCCTCGTCCCTGGATGGCGTAGGCGCCGGCCTTGTCGAGCGGCTCTTCGGTCGCCAGGTAGGCCTCGATCTCGGCCTCGCCGTACTCGGTCATCCGCACCCGGCTCACGACCGCCGTCGCCTCGGACCGGCCGGTGCGGGCGTCCACGACCGCGATGCCCGTGATCACCTCGTGCCCGCGGCCGCGCAGCCGGCGGAGCATGGCGCGGGCCTCGTCGGGCCCGGCGGGCTTGCCCAGCGCCTGCCCGTCGATCACCACGATCGTGTCGGCGCCCAGCACCACTCCCTCGCCGATCCGCGCCGCCACCGCGCGCGCCTTGTCGAGCGCCAGGCTGGTGGCGGCGTCGCGCGGCGAGCCGGCGGCGAGCGTCTCCTCCAGGTCGCTGGGCACCACGCGAAAGTCGGGACAGAGCGTGCGCAGGAGCTCCCGCCGTCTCGGTGAGGCCGACGCCAGGATGAGGACCGCGTCGTGGGCGGCCACGCGCGGCGGTGCCCTAGGTGACGATCAGCGGGTGAGCGTCGGTCACCACGCGCGTCTGCGCGTCGATGGCCGCCCGGATGTGCCTGGGCAGGTTGAACGCGTGCTGGTGGGTCTGCCCGTCCCAGTAGCCCATCGGTCCCTTGACTCGGTCGGCGATGAGCCGGTCGACGGTGGCGACGTCCTGCCGGTAGGGATCGACCTTCTTGGTGGCGGTGATGAACCCCCACGGGGTGCCGAAACAGGAGATGAAGGTCTGGTAGCCGGCGACGACCGGGAAGACCTCGCGCAAGGTCCGGTGGATGGACGCGAAGAAGTCGAGCTCCCCCAGCTTGGTCATGCCGGCCTGCAGGGTCATCGCCCCACCGGGAGTCAGACGGTCGCGGACCAGCGTGTAGAACTCCTTCGTGAACAGCAGGCAGGCCGGACCCTCTTCCAGAGGCTCGACCAGGTCGATCGTGATGAAGTCGAAGCGCTCGGAGGTCTTCTCGAGATAGGCCCGGGCGTCTTCATGGCGCAGCTCGGACCGCGTGTCCTCGAAGGCGCCCTGGTGCATCTCCGGCAGGTGCTTCTTGCACAGCTCGACCACTTCGCCGTCGATGTCGACCATGACGGCGCGGCGGATCGACGGGTAGCGGAGGATCTCGCGCAGGGTGGCGCCCTCACCCCCGCCGATGACCAGACCCGACTCGGGCGGGCGCTCGGAGGCCAGCATGCCGGGGTGGACGAGGGCCTCGTGATAGATGAAGTCTTCGGCCTGGCTCGACTGGATGCGCCCGTCGAGAACCAGGACCTTGCCGTAGGCGTGGGTGTCCATGATCTCGACGTGCTGGAACTTCGTCTGGGCCTCGACGATGGTTCGCCGGATGGCGTGCATGTGGCCTTCGATGGCCGTGGTGGGCTCGAAGAACCACTTGTAGGACTGCGGCGTGATCAACTGACGGCGACCGCGCTCTTGTTGGCGATCGGGCCGGCGGAGTTGATGAACATCCCCCGCTGCATCTCGACGACCGAGGCGCGCGCCGAGCCGAACTGCTCGACCAGGTAGTTGGCGGCGATCTCGGGCTGGAGCACGTCGCCGCAGGAGAAGATGTCGACCGCGGCGTACCGGTACTCGGGCCAGGTGTGGATGGACAGGTGGGACTCGGCGATGACGACCACGCCGCTGATACCGAACGGGTTGAACTCGTGGAACACCACGTCGACGATCGTGGCCTGGGCCCGCTTTGCCGCTTCGACCAGGGCACCCTTCACGGCTTCCAGGTTGTTGATGGCGTCTGTGTCGCAGTCGAACAACTCGAGAAGCAGGTGTCGCCCCAGCGCGTTCAATCCACTGACCCCCCTTTGTTCGATCCGGCCATCTACCGCACCTCTCCTGCGACGCTCCGGTTCGCATCGCGGTTCAGTGGCGAAAAAGTTTCTCGCCGCCGACAAAATCTGTTTCACTCTAGGGTCCGTACACCCCCATTGCAAGAAAAAAACGCGTCTCGCCGCCGTTTCCGACCCGTCGCGCTCCGACATTGCTTCAGCGAACCGCTCCCGTCACGGCGTCTCGCGCGCGTCGTCTTCCAGCGCAGCCGCGGGCAGCGCCGCCCGCGGGCAGCGCCGCCGCGGCGCGCCGCTCTTCATCCCGCGCGGACGGCGCCGACACGTAGGCTGAGGTCGTCGGGCGCGCGCGGTGCGGAGGCGAACGGCCGGCGGAGCGTCGGAGGGTCACTTTTCTCTTGCGTTGGTGAGACGGGCCGGTAAAGTGACCAAAAGATTTCTCTCCGCCCTGGCGGCGGCACGGTGATTGGAGGCGAGATCTCAGCGTGAGGAGGAGCGAATGACGAAGACGGTGACGATGGCGGCGGCAACGGCGGGCCACGCTGAGGGCGGCACCGCTCTCAATGCCTTCGACAACGCGCTGCTCGCGGCCGGCATCGGCAACATCAACCTCATCAAGGTGTCGAGCATCCTCCCTCCCGAAGTCCCGGTGATCGACCTCCCCAAGATCAAGCTGGGCGCCCTGATCCCGACCGCCTACGCCGCCATCACGAGCGAGACGCCCGGCGAGACGGTGGCCGCCGCGGTCGGCTACGCCGTCCCCGACGATCCGGCCAAGAACGGCGTCATCATGGAGTTCCACGGCCTGGCGACGAAGGCTGAGGCCGAGCGGCAGATCCACCTCATGCTGGAAGAGGCGTTCCGGACCCGCGGCGAGGTCATCCGCGAGCGGGCGGTCTTCGCCGTCGAGCACACGGTGGAGCGGGTCGGCTGCGCGCTGGCCGCCATCACCCTGCTGGCGGACGAGGACCTCGTCTAGGCCGGGCCCGGCAGCCGCACCCGGCGGGATGCGTCCGGTCTCCCCACGCTTCATCGCCTGCGAGCGATCGCTCGCGGACGGCCGCATCATCATCTACGGCATCCCGTTCGAGGGCCGGGTCAACCTCCGCAAGGGCGCCGACACCGGCCCGCTGGACCTCCGGCTGGCCTCCGACTCCATCGAGACGTACTCGCCGTGGGCCGAGCGCGACCTCGAGGACCTGGCCCTGGCCGACATCGGCGACTGCGAGCTACCGCGGGACGCCTCCCCCCGCGAGCAGCTCGACGCGGCTCGCAAGCAGATCGCCGCCTGGTGGCGGCCCGGGCTCATCCCGTTCATGCTGGGCGGCGACCACACCGCGACCGTCCCCGTCATCGAGGCGCTGGCGCCGTCCTTCCCCGAGTTGCGCATCCTGCAGCTCGACGCCCATCCCGACACCCGCGAGGAGTTCCTCGGCGAGCGGTACAACTACGCCTCGGCCATGGCCCGGGTGATGGACGTGGTCGAGGCGGAGCGCGTGTTTCAGGTCGGGATGCGGACGGGCTCCCGCGAGGAGTACCTGAACCGCGGGCCGAACTTCTACCCGGTGCTGGCCGGGCACCCGGTCGACGTGGTCCGCCAGCTCATGCCCCAGCTCCGGCGCCACCCGCTCTACGTCACGATCGACGTCGACGTGCTCGACCCGGCCGAGGCGCCCGGCACCGGCTCGCCGGAGCCCGGCGGCCTGCGGGTCCCCGAATTGCTTGAGATCGTCCGCATGCTGGCCGACTGCCAGGTCATCGGCGGCGATCTCGTCGAGGTCACCCACGCGTGGGATCCGAGCGGGCGCACCGGCATCGCCGCCTCCTGGGTCATCCGCGAGGCGTTGCTCCACTGGTGGGGCGACGCCCGGTGAGGTCGCGCGCGGCCCGCCGGGAGCGCGAGTACACCGCCCCCCGGCTGTACGAGATCGCCTTCGACATGAACCGCAAGGGCGAGGTCGATTTCCTCGTCCACTGCTTCAAGCGCTTCGCCCGGCGGCCGGTCCGGCGGGTGCTCGATATCGCGTGCGGCACCGGGCCGCACCTGATCCGGCTCGCCGAGCGCGGCTATCGCATGGCCGGGCTCGACCTCTCGCGGCGCAACATCGAGTTCCTCGGCGAGCGGCTGGCCGCCAAGGGCTTGGCCGGCGACCTCGTCGTCGGCGACATGACCGACTTCCGCCTGGCGCGGCCGGTGGACGCGGCCCTCTGCATGCAGGACTCGCAGGGGCACCTGCTCACGAACGCCCAGCTGCTCGCGCACCTTCGGAGCGTCGCCCGCAACCTGCGGCGCGGCGGCCTCTACATCTTCGACCGCTACATGGCGTCGTCGTGGACCAACCCGGCGCGCTCGTGGTCGTGGTCACGGCGCCGGGGCGGATTGATCGTGCGCGCGTCCTTCTCCGCGCTGAACGACGTCGACCCGGTCTCGCAGGTGTTCAAGGAGCACATGACGCTGGAGGCGGTGGAGAACGGCACCCGTCGCGTCTACCGCCAGACCCACCTCTCGCGGATGGTGTTCCCCCAGGAGCTGCGGGGTCTGGTGGAGCTGGCGGGTGGGTTTGAGTTTGTCGAGTGGTTTTTCGGCTTCAAGCCGCACCAGGTGCTGGAGCGAAGCCGGCACCCGTTGCTGATGGTGGTCGTCCTCAGGCGCACCTGACCAACGGGCCGCCGAAAAGCGGCCATCTGCGGCGTTGGCACTGCGCTCCTCGCTGCGGCGTACTCGGAGTACGCCTCGCTCCGGTGCTCGCGCCGCCTTGCATCTGGCCACTTTTGGGCGGCCCTGACCGCGAGGTAGGTTGCACAGCATGCCAAGACGAGGAGCGGTACTCCGGCTCAAGAAGGGGCGTGAGCAGAGGGCGCGGACGCATCCTTGGATTTTCAAGGGGGATGTGGG
>JBGPZN010000104.1:0-9248 GCA_041493815.1 Methylomirabilia bacterium | reverse complement strand
ACCTCGAACGCAACCCGCAACCCCTCGTCCCTCGACCGCGGCCTCACCGCCAACACCGCCTCCATCGCCCCCTCCACCACCACGTACCACTCCGCATCGACGTGCAACACCTGCCCCGGCGCAAACACGCTACCGGTCGGCAGCGCCAGCGCCAACTCCCGCCCACCCCGCGTGACCACCCGCCGCCGCCCCCACCGCCTCTCCTCCGCCGTCATGGTCACAACATCCCGCTCGAGCCCGACAAGATCCGCCTCGCGCACGTGCCCCCGAGATTCAGTGATGATCGTCAGCCCCGCAATCAACCCAACCACCCCGCAGCCGAAGCCGCCCCAGGCGTATGCCTCATACGCCGCAGGGCTGCGCGCCACGTCAACCCACCGATGCTCGACGCCGCCAACCGTCGGATGAATGTTAGATCAATCAGGGCGATCAAAACCGGCCAGATGCTAGGCGGCGCGAGCACCGAAGTGAGGCGTACTTCGAGTACGCCGCAACGAGGCGCGCAGCGCCAACGACGCAGATGGCCGGTTTTCATCGCCCGTTCAAAACAAGAAGTACCGCTGCGCCATGGGGAGGACGCTCGCTGGCTCGCAGGTCAGCACCACCCCGTCTGCCCGCACCACATACGTCTCCGGATCCACCTCGATCCGCGGCAGCGCGTCGTTGTGGATCATGTCGCGCTTGCCGATCCCCCGGCACCGTCCCACCGCCACCGCTCGCCGCGCCAGCCCCAGCCGTCGCGGCACGTCGGCGGCCAGCGCGGCCGCCGACACGAAGGTCACCGCTGTGCTGGCGCGCGCCCGACCGAGCGCGCCGAACATCGGGCGGTAGAGCACCGGCTGCGGCGTCGGGATCGACGCGTTCGGGTCGCCCATCGCCGCCCACGCGATCAGACCGCCCTTGACGACGAGCTCCGGCTTCACGCCGAAGAACGCCGGTTTCCACACGACCAGGTCGGCAAGCTTGCCGACCTCGATCGAGCCGACGTGCTCGGCCAGGCCGTGGGCGATGGCCGGGTTGATCGTGTACTTGGCGACGTAGCGCTTCACCCGCCGGTTGTCGTCGCCGACCGTCTCGCCGGGGAGCGCGCCGCGCTGCTTCTTCATCTTGTCGGCCGTCTGCCAGGTTCGGATGATCACCTCGCCGATCCGCCCCATGGCCTGCGAGTCGGAGGACATCATGCTGATCGCGCCGAGGTCGTGCATCACGTCCTCGGCCGCGATCGTCTCGGCGCGGATGCGCGACTCCGCGAAGGCGAGGTCCTCGGGGATCGCTGCGTTGAGGTGGTGGCACACCATCAGCATGTCCAGGTGCTCGTCCATGGTGTTCACGGTGAACGGCATGGTCGGGTTGGTCGACGACGGCAGGCAGTTGGGCTCGCCGCACACGCGCAGGATGTCGGGCGCGTGGCCGCCGCCGGCGCCCTCCGTGTGGTAGGTGTGGATCGTCCGCCCCTTGAAGGCGCGGATCGAGTCCTCGACGAACCCCGCCTCGTTCAGCGTGTCGGTGTGGATGGCCACCTGCACGTCGTACTCCTCGGCCACCGACAGCGCGCAGTCGATCGCCGCCGGCGTCGTCCCCCAGTCCTCGTGCAGCTTGAGGCCGATCACGCCGGCCGCGATCTGCTCGCGCAGGGGGTCGGGCGCGGAGGCGTTGCCCTTGCCGAGGAGGCCGATGTTGACCGGGAGCTCCTCGGCGGCCTCGAGCATCCGGTGGATGTTCCACTCTCCCGGCGTGCAGGTGGTGGCCGCGGTGCCGGTCGCGGGGCCGGTGCCGCCGCCGACCAGCGTGGTCAGCCCCGCGCTGATCGCCTCGGTCACGATCTGCGGGCAGATCATGTGGATGTGGGTGTCGAGCCCGCCGGCGGTCACGATCTTGCCCTCGCCGGCGATCACCTCGGTGCCGGCGCCGATCGTCATGCCGGGCGTGACGCCGGCCATCAGGTCGGGGTTGCCGGCCTTGCCGATGGCCACGATGCGCCCGTCGCGGATGCCGATGTCGGCCTTCACGATCCCCCAGTGATCGATGATGACCGCGTTGGTGATGACGGTGTCGAGCGTCTGCTCGGCGCGCGTCGCCCGCGCCGACTGCCCCATGCCGTCGCGGATGACCTTGCCGCCGCCGAACTTCGCCTCCTCGCCCGGCACCGTCAGATCGCGCTCGATGCGGATCAGGAGATCCGTGTCGGCCAGGCGCACCCGGTCGCCGGTGGTGGGGCCGTAGAGGTCCGCGTACTGCCGCCGCGGGATGCGCAGGGTCATGACTGCTGCCACGTGGCCAGCCGGGCGAGCGCTTGCTCGCGCGTGCCGCCCTGGGTGAGCGCGTTGAGGCCAAATATCTGTCGGGCACCGGCCAGCTCCACCAGCGTCACCCGTTTCTCGTCGCCGGGCTCGAAGCGAACGGCGGTCCCGGCGGGGATGTTCAGCCGCATCCCGAAGGCCTGGGCCCGATCGAAGCGCAGCGCGCGATTGGCCTCGAAGAAGTGGAAGTGCGAGCCGACCTGGATGGGCCGATCGGCGGTGTTGGCCACCGTCAGCTCGATCGTGCGCCGGCCGGCGTTGGCCTCGATGTCGCCGTCTCCCAGCAAATACTCCCCTGGAATCACGAGGTTCCTCCATCGGTGGTCAGGAGCAGCTTGTAGTAGAACACCGTCGCGTGGAGCGCGCCGCCGGCGCTCTGAGCGAAGCGCGGAATCGCGCCCGCGCGCTGCCACCCCACGGAGGCGTACAGCTCCTCGGAGGGGTCGCCGGCCCGGGTGTCCAGGATCAGGGTCGAGCGGCCCAGCCGGCGCGCGTGCTCTTCGGCGGCCAGCATGAGGCTCCGGCCAATGCCGTGGCGCCGGGCCGAACGCAGCACCATCACCTTGGTCACCTCGGCCCGGTGACGGCCGTTCTCGCGCATCGCCAGCTCGAGCTGGGCACTGCCCACGATCACCCCCTCGGCGCCGCGGGCGACCAGGAGCACGCGGGAGCCGGCCTCGACCTCCACGAACACCGTGCGCCAGTACGCCGCCGCCGTCGCCGGCCGCAGCGGGGGCAGGAATCCCAGCGACGCGCCGGAGTCGACGGCGTCCTCCAGCAGCGCGGCCAGCCCCGCCTCCGCGGCGCGCGCCATCTCCGGCGTCAGCGCGTCGACGGGCGCGCCCATGACGTCAGCGGATGGGACGATGGACGGTGACGAGCTTGGTGCCGTCGGGGAACGTCCCTTCCACCTGCACCTCGTCGATCATCTCCGGCACCCCCTCCATCACGTCGTCGCGGCGGAGGATGCCGAGCCCGGCCGCCATCAGGTCGGACACGCTACGGCCGTCGCGGATGCCCTCGAGGATCTCGGCGGTGATGAGGGCCAGCGCCTCGGGATGGTTCAGCTTGAGGCCGCGGGCTCGGCGGCGGCGCGCCAGCTCGGCCGCGGTGAAGATGAGCAGCTTCTCCTGCTCGCGAGGCGTGAGGTGCATCGTTGGACCTCTTCATATCGCCTTACACGGCGAGATGGTGGCGCACGGTCTCCAGCCGGAGCTGGGCGGTCGGTCCGCCGGCGACGACGGCACCCTTGGCCATGATCACGTAAGCGTCGGCCAGCCGCTCGGCGAAGTCGAGATACTGCTCGACCAGCAGCACCGCCAGCCCCATCTCGGTACGGATCCGCCGGATGGCCTCCTCGATCTCGAGCACGATCGAGGGCTGGATGCCCTCGGTCGGCTCGTCGAACATCAAGAGCTTGGGCCGGGTCAGCAGCGCGCGGCCGATCGCCAGCATCTGCTGCTCGCCGCCCGACAGCACGCCGCCCTTGCGCCCGAGCAGGCGCCGCAGCATCGGAAACAGCGCCAGCGCCTCCTCGAGATCGCGCGCGCGCCCGCAACCGAGGAGCGACATGCGGAGATTCTCCTCGACCGTCAGGTGCGGGAAGATCTCGCGCCCCTGGGGCACGTAGCCGACGCCGGCGCGCGCCCGGCGATCGGTCGACCAGCGGGTGACGTCGACGCCGTCGAAGACGATGCGGCCGCCGCGGGCGGGCAGCAGCCCCATGATCGTCTTGAGCAGCGTCGTCTTGCCGACGCCGTTGCGGCCCATGAGGCAGACCACCTGGCCCGTCGGCACCGTGAGGTCGACGTTCCACAGGATCTGCGAGCCGCCGTAGCCGGCGTCGAGCGCCTCAACGGACAGCATCGGCGGCCTGTCTTCGTTCACAGGCTCACCTCGTCGCCTCGACGGCGTCTCGGCTCGCACTGCCACCGTTCACAGGCTCACCTCGTCGCCTCGACGGCGTCTCGGCTCGCACTGCCACCGTTCACAGGCTCACCTCGTCGCCTCGACGGCGTCTCGGCTCGCACTGCCACGCTGCCCCAGATAGACCTCGAGCACGCGAGGATCGCGCTGGACCTGCTCGACCGGCCCCTCGCACAGCAGCCCCCCCTGGTGAAGGACCGTCACCGTGCGGGCGATCTGGCGGACGAACTCCATGTCGTGCTCGATGACCAGCACCGAGCGCTCGGCGGCGATCGACAGGAGCAGCTCGCCGGTGCGCGCGGTCTCCTCGTCGGTCAGGCCGGCCACCGGCTCGTCGACCAGCAGCAGCTCGGGGTCCTGGGCCATGACCATGCCGATCTCCAGCCACTGCTTCTCGCCGTGCGAGAGCGCACCGGCCGGCGCCCCGGCCTTGGCGCCGAGCCCGACGGTGTCGAGGGTGGCCGCGATGCGGTCGCGCGCCTCGCTGCCGTCGCGCCTCATCAGCGTGGCCAGCACGCCCTTGCTCGGGCGCCGCAGCGACAGCTCGACGTTCTCCCACACCGTGAGGTTCACGAACACCGAGGGGGTCTGGAACTTCCGCCCGATGCCGAGCGCGGCGATCTCGTTCTCGCTGAGGACCGTGAGGTCGGTGTTGCGCCCGAAGATCACGCGGCCGTGCTCGGGCTTCACGCGCCCGGAGATGACGTCGAGGAGCGTGGTCTTGCCGGCGCCGTTGGGGCCGATCACCACCCGCAGCTCGCGCCGGTCCATGTAGAAGTTGAGCCGCGACAGCGCCTTGAAGCCGTCGTAGGAGACGGTCACGTCCTCGAGGTAGATGATCGCGTCGTTCATTGTAGCGAGTGCCGTGAGGCCGCCTCGGGCCGTGGGTGGCCTGTTCCGGGAGCGGGCCGGCTGACGTTGCTCTCACCGATTGATTGAATGGGTGGCGAGTCGACCGGCGCTGCCACCGCAATGTTGCCCGGCTGGGGGCGCCGGCTCAGCAAGGCGCCCAGGCGCTGGAAGGCGCCGAGGGCGCCGTCGGGGAAGAAGAGGACGACGCCCATGAAGAGCGCGCCGAGGAAGATGAGCCAGAGATCGGGGTAGCTCGTGGTGAGCCACGACTGGATCCAGTTGACGCCGATGGCGCCGAGCATGGCGCCCACCAGGGTGCCGCGGCCGCCGGCCGCGACCCACACGACCATCTCGATCGAGGGCAGCACGCCGATCTTGGCGGGCGTGATGATGCCGACCTGGGGGGCGTAGAGCGCGCCGGCCACGCCGGCCAGCATCGCCGAGACGACGAACACGAAGAGCTTGTAGTTGGCCGGCGAGTACCCGGCGAAGAGCACGCGCGTCTCGCTGTCGCGGATCGCCACCAGCACCTTGCCGGCCCGCGAGCGCGTGATCCACCGGCACAGCGCCCAGGCGCCGACCAGCGCCACCGCGGTGATCACGTACAGCAGGCGCTGGGTGGACGGCTGGTTGAGCGGGATGCCGAAGAACGTCTTGAAGTCGGCCAGGCCGTTGGTCCCGCCCAGGTTCATCTCGTTGCGATTGAACACCAGCCACGCGGAGAGCGCCAGCGCCTGGGTGATGATCGACAGGTAGACGCCGCGGATACGACTGCGGAACGCCAGGAAGCCGAACACGAGCGCGAACAGCCCCGGCACCAGCACGACGGCCACGAGCGTGAACGACGCGCTGTAGAACGGCCGCCAGAAGAACGGCAGCGTCTTGACCTGGTTCCACACCATGAAGTCCGGCAGCGCGGACTGGTAGACGCTCTTGGCGCCGATCTCGAGCATGAGGTGCATGCCCATCGCGTAGGCGCCGAGGCCGAAGAACACGCCGTGGCCCAGGCTCAGCACGCCCGCGTAGCCCCACAGCAGGTCGAGGCCCAGGGCCAGGATCGCGTAGGTCAGGAACTTCCCGAAGAGGTTGAGCGTGAAGTTCGACACGTGCAGCGGCGAGGTCGGCGGCAGCAGGTTCGCCAGCGGCATGCCCACGACCAGCACCAGCGCCGCCACCCACAGCAGCAGTCGGTCAGGCTTCAGCATTCCGTCCCCGGGTGGCGAACAGCCCCGCCGGCCGGCGTTGCAGGAACAGCATGACCGCGACGAGGATCGCCACCTTGGCGAAGACGGCGCCGAGCGCCGGCTCGATGCCCTTGTTGAGGCCGCCGATGCCGGCCGCGGCCAGGATGGTCCCGGCCAGCTTGCCGACGCCGCCCGTCACCACGACCATGAACGAGTCGACGATGTAGTTCTGGCCGAGCGACGGCCCCACGTTGCCGATCTGCGTGAGCGCGCAGCCGGCGAGGCCGGCCAGGCCGGCGCCGAGCGCGAAGGTGGTGGCGTCCACGACCGAGGCGCGCACGCCCAGGCACGCGCTCATCGCGCGGTTCTGGGTCACCGCACGGATGCGCAGCCCGGCGGAGGAGCGGAACAGCAGCCAGTACATGGCCGCCACGCACACCGTGGCCAGGCCGATGATGAACACGCGGTTGTACGGCAGCGTGACGCCGACCATCACCGGCACGCCGCCCGAGAGCCAGCCCGGCGAGCTGACGTCCACGTTGGCGGCGCCGAACTGCAGCCGCAGGCCCTGCTGGATGATGAGCGAGGCGCCCCACGTCAGCAGCAGCGTCTCGAGCGGGCGGCCGTAGAGATGGCGGATGACGCCGCGCTCCAGCACGACCCCCGCCGTCGCCGCCACCAGGAACGACAGCGGCAGCGCGACCAGGAAGTAGGCCTCGAAGGCCTGCGGCCACGACGCGCGGAACCAGTTCTGCACGACGTACGTCGTGTAGGCGCCGAGCGCCATCAGCTCGCCGTGGGCCATGTTGATGACGCCCATCAGCCCGAAGACGATGGCCAGCCCGAGCGCCATCAGCAGGAGGATCGACGCCAGCGACGCGCCCTGGAACGCCGTCTCCACCGTCGTGGTGAGCAGCGTCCAGCGCTCGATCTTCTTGATCGCTATGCCGGCCGCCTCCCGCTCGGCGGGCGAGGCGGCGGTGTCGCCCTCCAGCCGCTTGAGAGCCTCCACCGCGCTCAGCGAGTGCAGGTCGCCGAGCGCGGTGGCCGCCGCCGCGCGGGCGGCCGCGTCGCCGTGGGCCAGGCGGATGAGCGCCAGCGCCTCGGCCAACGCCTGCCGCACCCACGGATCCTTCTCCGTGGCCAGCGCCGCCTCCACCGTCGGGGCGGCCCCGGCGTCGGCCTGGTTGGCGAGCTTGATGGCGGCGCCGCGGCGCACGTTGGCGTCGGGGTCGGCGAACTGACCCCG
The DNA here is from genome assembly GCA_041493815.1 of Methylomirabilia bacterium. Taxonomy (GTDB): domain Bacteria; phylum Methylomirabilota; class Methylomirabilia; order Rokubacteriales; family CSP1-6; genus AR5. Next base: position 1,737 of record JBGPZN010000104.1, on the reverse strand, counting down.
CGTCTCGTCGGCGTCGAGGAACGGCTTGATCGCGATGCGCAGCCGCCGATCGGCGCTCACCTCGATCAGGTCGGCCACCGGCACCGTGCCGAGCGGGGCGCCGTCGTACGCGCTCTTGATCTCGATGACGTCCTTGTCACCCTGCGTGGACTTGCTGCCGCCGACGAGGATCTCGAGCTGGCCTCCCTTCTTGCGGGCGTACACGCTGCCGTCGCGCAGCGCAGCGAGGAACGCGAGCCACTTCGGGTCGCCGGTCCTGCCGATGACGGCGACGGCCGCCTCCCGCCGCTCGACGTCGGCGCCGGTCAGGTCGGCCAGCGCGCGCTCGACGTCGGCGGCGGGCGCGGCGGCGTGACCCACGGCCGGAGCCGCGAGCCACGCCACGACAATCACCGCGAGAGCGAACCGTCGCATCATGCCTTCTTCTGGTACGTCCCCTTTTCCTTCACCCAGTCGCAGCCCTTGTCGGGGCTGGTGTACGCACTCCACGGCTCCGCCCTCACGAGGCCCTTGGAGCGCGAGACGACCTTGAACTGGCCGTCCTTGAGGATTTCGCCGATCAGCACGGGCTTGTAGGTGTGGTGGTTGGCCTCGTCCATCTTGATCTTGCCGCCGGGGGCGAGGAACTCCTGGCCGTAGACGGCCTTGCGGACGGCGTCGACGTCGGTCGACTTCGCCTTCTCCACGGCCTGCTTCCAGATGTAGACCCCGAAGTAGGCGGCCTCCATCGGGTCGTCGGTCACGCGCTTGGCGCCGCCGGGCAGGTTCGCCTTCACCGCGTACTCCTTGAACGCGTTCACGAACTTCTTGTTCTGCGGCGCGTCGACCGACTGATAGTAGTTCCAGGCGGCCAGGTGGCCGACCAGGGCGGAGGTGTCCATGCCGCGCAGCTCGTCCTCGGCCACGCTGAAGGCCATGATCGGCGCGTTCTCGCTGCGCAGACCCTGGTTACCGAACTCCTTGTAGAAGGGCACGTTGCTGTCGCCGTTGATCGTCGAGAGCACGGTGGCGCTGCCGCCGGAGGCGAAGCGCTTGATCTTGCCGACGATCGTCTGGTAGTCCTGATGGTTGAACGGCGTGTACTCCTCTTCGATGTTCTCCTTGGGCACGCCCTTGGCCAGCAGGAACGCGCGCAGGATCTTGTTGGCCGTGCGCGGGAACACGTAATCGGTGCCCAGGAGATAGAACTTCTTGTAGCTGCCGCCTTCCTTGGACATCATGTATTCAGCAGCCGGAATCAACTGCTGATTGGGCGTTGCTCCGGTGTAGAAGACGTTCTTGCTGCACTCCTCGCCTTCATATTGCACGGGGTAGAAGAGCAGGCCGTTGTTGTTCTCGAACACCGGCAGCACCGACTTGCGGCTGACCGACGTCCAGCAGCCGAAAACGACCGCGACCTTGTCCTGCAGCAGGAGCTGCTTGGCCTTCTCCGCGAAGAGGTCCCAGTTGGACGCGGGGTCCACGACGACGGGCTGCAGCTTGCGGCCCAGCACGCCGCCCTTGGCGTTGATCTCCTCGGCCGCCATGAGCACGACGTCGCGCAGCGAAACCTCGCTGATCGCCATCGTGCCGGAGAGCGAGTGGAGCACGCCGAACTTGATCGGCTCCTTACCCTGGGCGGTGATGATGTTGGGGAACCCGAGCGCGGCCACCCCGGCCCCGGCAGCGAGGCTGCCCTTGAGGAAGTCCCTGCGAGAGTATGCGGCCATGGCGTCTCCTTGTTGAATCCCGTCACTT
>JBGPZN010000238.1:0-5646 GCA_041493815.1 Methylomirabilia bacterium | reverse complement strand
TGAGCTTGGTGCGGAGGACGGAGAAGAAATCCTTCTGGGCGAAGCGCAGGAGCCGGATGCGCGCGCGCGCCTTCTGGACCTCGACGACGTCGCGCTCGCGCAGGGGCACGCCGACCTGACCATCCATGGTGAGCATCACGTCCTGGTCGACCCGCAGCGTGACGTCGATGCGCTGGGCGCCCGGCAGCACGATCGGCCGGTTGCTCAGCGTGTGGGACGCGATGGGCGTGAGCACGACCGCGTCCATGGTGGGGAACAGGATCGGCCCACCGGCCGAGAGGTTGTAGGCGGTCGATCCGGTCGGCGTGGAGATGATGAGGCCGTCGGCGCGATACGCCGTGGCGTGGCGCCCGTCCACCGACACGGCCAGGTCGATGATGCGGCTCATCGCCGACTTCGTGATCACCACGTCGTTGAGCGCGATGTAGTCGCCGGTCGGCTGGCCGCCCCGCACGACGCGGGCGGCGAGCATCATGCGCTCCTCGACGGCCATGCCCCCGGCCAGCAGCGCCTCCAGCGCCGGCAGCATCTCCTCCAGCGTGGTCGCGGTGAGGAAGCCGAGGCCGCCGAGGTTGACGCCGAGGATCGGCACCCCGAGGTCGCCGACGGCGCGCGCCATCGACAGCAGCGTGCCGTCGCCGCCGAGCACGATGAGCGCGTCCACCTGCCCCGGCAGATCGCTCTTGCCGGCGGACGTCACCGACGCCGACGGGGCCAGCGCCGCCGTCTCCTTCTCGAGCACGACGGTGAGGCCCCGCGCCCCCAGCCACTCCACCAGCTGCCGGACGACCCGCTGCGCTTCGGCCGCGTCGGGCTTGGCGACCAGCCCGACCCGCTTCACGCAAGCGCCTCGACGACGGTGCGCTCGATCAGGCTCTCGAGATTGGCGGCGGTGCGGCCCTGAGCGGCGAGGTGCAGGAAGAACTCGCGGTTGCCCTTGGCGCCGCGCAGCGGCGAGGCGGTCACGCTGAGGACGTGCCAGCCGCGCAGGACCGCGTAGCGGGCCAGCCGCTGGACGGTGGCCCGATGCTGGGCGGGATCGCGGACGACGCCGCCCTTGCCGACGTGCTGGCGGCCGACCTCGAACTGCGGCTTGACCAGCGCGACGATCTCGCTGCGTGGCGCCAGCACGCCGAACACGGCGGGCAGGACCTTCTCGAGCGAGATGAACGACACGTCGATGACGGCCAGCGAGGGCTGCTCGTCGAACACGCGGGGGTCGAGCGCGCGGGCATTCGTCTGCTCCATCACCACGACCCGCGGGTCCTTGCGCAGCTTGGCGTCGAGCTGGGCGGTCCCCACGTCCACCGCGAACACCCGGGTCGCCCCCCGCTGCAGCAGGCAATCGGTGAAGCCGCCGGTCGAGGAGCCGACGTCGATGCACACGCGCCCCTTGGTCGCGACGGTGAAGTAGTGCAGGGCGTGGACGAGCTTCTCGCCGCCCCGGCTCACGAAGGGCGAGCGGCCGCGCAGGTCGAGGTCGGCGTCGGTGGGGATGAGCGCGCCCGCCTTGTCCACGCGCTGGCCGTCGACCATCACCTCACCGGCCAGGATGAGCCGGGCCGCTTTCTCGCGGCTCTCCACGAGTCCCCTGTCCACCAGCAATCGATCGAGCCGCACCCGGGACGCCATGCCGTCGATTATAGGCGACGGCTTTGCCGGGGCCGGATGAGAAACAGGAGCAGCATGCCTGCCAGGAATCCGCCGATGTGAGCGAACCACGCGACGCCTCCGGTTTCTCCGCGCCCCATCGTCTGGGCGCTGACGGTGATGTAGCCGTTCAGGAGTTGCAGGACGATCCAAAACCCCAGCACGATCAGGGCCGGCACGTGCAGGAACTTGATGAAGAACCCGAACGTCACCAGCGTGAGGATCGTGGCGTGCGGAAACAGCAGCAGGTAGGCGCCGAGCACCCCGGACACGGCGCCGCTGGCGCCGATCATGGGCACGCCCGACGTCGGGCTGATGAGGGTCTGGCCGACCGCCGCCGCCACGCCGGACACCAGGTAGAAGAACAGGAAGCGGCCGTGCCCGAGGGTGTCCTCGACGTTGTCGCCGAAGATCCACAGGTAGAGCATGTTGCCGCCCACGTGCAGCACCCCGCCGTGCAGGAACATCGACGTGAGGATGGTGGCCCAGGGATGGGGAAAGTCGTCGGCGATCCGCACCAGCGTCCCCGCACACGAATGGGTCAGCCGGCACGGGATCACGCCGAACTCGAACACGAAGGCCTCGGCCGCGCCGGCGCCCGGCCCGCGCGCGTCGATGCCCAGCGAGAGCTGGTACAGGAACACCAGCACGTTCAGCCCGATGAGGCCCACGGTGACGATCGGCAGCGACCGGCTGGGAACGTCGTCCTTGAGCGGGATCATCGGGTGCCGGCCTTGGGCGGCTTCAGGACCACCACCGTGGGCCGCGTGAGATAGCGCCCGGCCACGCGGGCAACGTCGGCGACGGTCACCGCCTCCACCGCGCGCGCGAACCGTTCGGGAAAGTCCCAGCCGGCGCCGACGACCTCGAAGAAGGCCAGGTACCATGCGTGGCGCGGGTTCGTGCGCCGATCCATGGCCAGGTTGCCGAGCAGGTAGGCCTTGGCCCGGGCCAGCTCGCGCTCTGTCACCGGCTCGCCGCGAATGCGATCGATCTCAGCGAGCACGCCCGCCTCCGCGGCCTCGGCGTTCAGCGGCGCGGTCCCCAGGTAGGCCAGGAGAAATGAGGGCCCGGTGCGGTATGTGCCTAGCATGCTGACCGAGTAGGCCAGACCGCGCCGATCCCGCAGTTCAGTGAACAGCCGCCCCGACATGCCCCCGCCCAGCACGGTGCCGAGCACGCGCGCGGCCGCGTAATCCGGCTCGGCGAGCGAAGGCGCCAGGTAGCCGACCAGGACCTGGACCTGGTGGACCGGCTGCTCCGCCACGCGCCGCTCCGCGCCCGGCGTCGCCGCGCCACCCGTGGCCGCCACCGGGACGGCGGCCGGCGCCGTCGTCCGGAACAGCCGCTCGGCGACGCGCACCACGCGATCGCCCGGGACGTGTCCGCTGACGGCCAGGACCATGCGGTCGGGCCGGTAGATCGACGTGTAGTGCGCCTGCAGCGCGGCGCGGTCGATCCGCTCGACACTCTCCCGGCGGCCGATGCTCGGCCTCCCGTAGGGATGCGGGCCGTACATCTCGTGCAGGAGCAAATCGAATGCCCGCTGGAAGGGCATATCGCGCCGGGTTTGCAGCGCACTCTGGATCAGCCGGCGCTCGCGTTCCACCTCCTCCATCGGTAGCGTGGGGCGCAGCGCGACCTCGGCGACCAGGCCCAGCAGCGCCTCCCAGTTGCGCGCCAGCGCGGCGCCGCGCACCTCGGTGTACTCGACATCGCCGGAAGCGTCGAGCGAGCCGCCCAGGTCCTCGATGGCCTCGCTCAGCTGCATCGCAGTGTAGCGCTTCGTGCCCCGCACCATCACGCGGTGCAGGAAGTTCGAGATGCCGGCGGTGTCGGCCGTCTCGAAGAGCGAACCCGCGCGCACCTGCAGCGAGGCGGCCATGACGCCCACCGAGGGGTCGGGCCGCACGATCACCGTCAGGCCGTTGGGGAGCACGCGGCGGATGACGGGGGGCGCGGGCGCGTCGGCGCGAGCGACGCCCGTCGCGGCCAGCAGTGCCAGCACGACGAGGATGCGCGTCACGACTTGGGCGGCGCCAGCGCCACGCGCGTATAGCGCTCGAGGTCCAGGTAGCGGCGCGCCACCGCGTGCACCTGGGCGGCCGTGACCGAACGGATCCGGTCGACGTAGACGAGCTCCTCCTCCAGTCGCCAGATCGTCTCGGCCTGACCGTAGGCGCCCGCTCGCCCCTCGGCCGTCTCGGTCGAGAACTCGTGCGCGACCTCGGCGGCGGTGATCGCGCGCTTGACCTCGGCCGGAGTCACCCCGCCGTCTCGCACCCGCCGGATCTCGCTCAAGATCTCGGCCTCGGCGCGGGGAAGCTGCTCGGGAGCGAGCTGGGCCGTGATCATCACGAGGCCGGCGCCCTCCAGTGCGCTCAAGCTGCTGTTGATCTCGGTGACGAGACCCTGGCGCTCGCGCAGCGAGGCCACGAGCCGCGAGGCCTTCGTGCGACCGAGGATCGACATGAGCAGATCAAGCGCCGGCGTGTCGGCGTGATCCAGACGCGGCGCATGCCACGCCAGACCGAGATACGCCTGAGCGCCCGGGCGGACCAGGTCCAGACGCACGCTGCTTGGCGCGGGGGGCGGCGGCGGCGGCAGCCGCTTCATGCCGCTGCGCGGCAACGTCCCCAGCGTGCTCCGCGCGACGCGCAGGATCTCCTCGGGGTTCACCGCTCCCACCACGACCAGCGTGAACATCTCGGGCACGTAGTGGCGGCGATAGAACGAGACGAGAGTGTCGCGGCTCAGGGCGGTGATCAGCTCGGACTGCCCGATGACCGGGCGTCCGTACGGGTGCCCCTCGTAGGCGGAGGCGAAGAGCTGGCGATTGAGAAACCGGCGGGGGCTGTCCTCGTTGAGCCGCATCTCCTCGAGCACGACCTGCTTCTCGGCCTCGAGCAGGTCCGCCTCGAGACTCGCGTTCACGCCGACGTCGGCCAGCATCTCGATGCCGGCCACCGCGCGCCGGGCCGGCAGCACCGTGTGATAGAAGGTGTAGTCCCACGAGGTACCGGCGTTGATGCGGCCGCCGACGCCCTCGACGTCTCGTTCGATGAAGCCCGGCGGGCGCGTCGCCGTGCCCTTGAAGAGCATGTGCTCCAGATAGTGAGCCAGGCCCAGCTCCGCTGCGGCCTCGTCACGCCCGCCCGCACGGACCCAGAGCTGGAGCGCCACCACGTCGCTGGCGCGATGCTCCTGAATGATGACGGGTATCCCGTTCGGCAGAATGTGGCGGGTAGGGCCAGGGGCCAGGGTGGCGGGGCGAGGCGACGGACGTGAGGCGCTGCACCCGCCGCAGACCACGATGACGAGGAGCGCCAGGCAAGTCCGCACCACCAGGGACATAAGCCATCAAAGGCTATCACATGGATCCCCGCGGGGACGCTACATGAGCCAGGGCAGAATGCCGTACCCCTCGCTGGGGGCCCTCCGGGCACATCGTCTCGGCCGGGAGAGATCCCTTGTCATAACTCATCGTTTTTGTGTTTCTTACTGCCGAATGGCGCCTGGCATCGAGGTTGCCTTAGCACAGGTCACGAGTTCCGGGCACCGCTCAGCCGAGCCCCAGAATCACAAGGGGGCAGCGAGTGGAGCGCGACAAGAGTGGCGGCCAATGGGGCCGTCAGGACAGTAACGAACACGTCACGGCAAAGGACAGGAGACCGATGAAAAGATTGTTTGCAACCCTCATGAGTGTGGCCTTCTTGGCCACCTTCACGCCCATCGGCGAGGCGCAGACGTCCTGCCCCGCCGAGGTCAGCAAGGCCAAGGAGCTGCTCGCGATGAAGGGCTCCGTCGCCAAGGGTCAAGACGTGCAGGCGCCGCGTTCGCTCGCCGGCGCTCGCGGTCAGGACACCCAGGCCCCGCGTGGTCAGGACGTGCAGGCGCCGCGTTCGCTCGCCGGCGCTCGTGGTCAGGACACCCAGGCTCCGCGTGGTCAGGACACCCAGGCTCCGCGTGGTCAGGACACCCAGGCTCCGCGTGGTC
>JBGPZN010000621.1:0-2155 GCA_041493815.1 Methylomirabilia bacterium | reverse complement strand
GGCCGGCGCGAGGGTGCGCCGGCGGATCCGCTGGAGATCGCCGGCCAGCTCCTCGCCGCCGCCATCGACCACGCGACCGCGCTCGGCGCCGTGACGCTCTACGCGCGACCGCAGGGCCTCGACCGCGTGTGGATCCGCTTCGGCTTCATTCCCGTCCCCGAGGTGGCGCTGCCGCCCGCGCTGGCCGGCCGCCCCGGCGTGGGGCTCTACGCGTGGCGCGGCGGCAGCGCGCTGTGGACGCTGCGCGAAGCCGCCGGTTGAGTGGGGGGCCTCGATATGGCCCCCCACACCCCCCAACGCTCGGAGCGCCCCGGCGCAGCCGTGGCGCTCCTCGAGTCGTGATTCGTTCCCAGGCGCTGAGCACTCCACCGTGCGCGTGACGGCGCTCGCCGGCGGCACCGGCGCCGCCAAGCTGCTGCGCGGCCTCGCCGCCTGTCTCGCCCCGCGCGACCTCACGATCATCGGCAACACCGGCGACGACACCGAGGTGTGGGGCCTGCACATCTCGCCCGATCTCGACACGGTGACCTACGCCCTGGCCGGCCTCCTCGACGTCGAACGGGGGTGGGGCCGCGCGGACGAGACGTTCCGCTGCCTGGAAGCCATGGCCGCGCTCGGCGCGCCGACGTGGTTCAGTCTCGGCGATCGCGATCTCGCCACGCACCTGGCGCGCACGGCGGCCCTGCGCGGGGGCGAGCCGCTGTCGCGGGTGACGGCGCGGCTCGCCGCGCAGCTCGGCGTCGCCGTCCGCCTGCTGCCGATGAGCGACGAGCCCGTGCGCACGCGGGTGCGGACCACCGAGGCCACGCTGAGCTTCCAGGAGTACTTCGTGCGCGACAAGGCGCTCGGCGAGGTCGTCGCCGTCGACTACGAGGGCGCACCCGACGCGCGGCCCGCGCCCGGCGTGCTGGCGGCGCTCGCCGACGCCGAACTCGTCGTCGTGTGCCCGTCGAACCCGGTGACGTCGGTGGGGCCCATCCTGGCGGTGCCCGGCATCGCCGCCGCGCTGGCCGCCGCGCGGAGCGTCGTCGGCGTGAGCCCCATCGTGGGGGGCGCGCCGGTGAGCGGGCCGGCCGGCCGCCTCATGCGCGCGCGCGGTCTCGACGTCTCCCCGCTCGGCGTGGCCGCCGCCTACGCGCCCTGGCTGCGGACGCTGCTGATCGACCCCCGCGACCGCGACGTGGCGCCCGCCCTGGAGCGCGCCGGCGTGGGGGCGGTCGTCGCCGACGTGATGATGACCGACCGCGGGCGCGAGGTGGCGCTGGCGCGACGGGTGCTGGACGCGGCGTGATGGCGGTAGACTGCGTGCGTATGATCGAGGTCGCCGTCGCATGATCGTCGCCGCCGTCCCCGTCAAGGACCTCGTGAACGCCAAGCAGCGGCTCGTGCCCGCGCTGAGCGCGCCGCAGCGCCGTGAGCTGGCGCGGGCCATGCTGACCGACGTCCTCCGCGCGCTCGGCGGCGCCGGCCTCGACCAGGTCTGGGTCGTGACCCGCGAGGCCGAGGTGGCGGCGATCGCGCGCGCGTTCGGCGCCGCGCCGCTGGCCGAGGCCGAGAACCGCGGCCACACCGCCGCCGTCGCGACCGCCCAGGCCGAGGCCGCACGCGTGGGCGCCGACGCCTTCCTGACGATCCCCGGCGACGTGCCGTGCGTCACCCCGGCCGAGATCCGTGCCCTCGTCGACGCCCTGGCGGCGCCGCCGGCCGTCGTGTTCACGCCGTCGCGCTCGGGGCTCGGCACCAACGGCGTGCTGCTGGCGCCGCCGGTGACGATGCGGCTGCGCTTCGGCGAGCCGTCCTTCGACAATCACCTGGCCGCGGCGCGCGCGCTGCGCCTGGAGCCGGCGATCGTGCCCCTGCCCGGCCTCGGCCTCGACGTCGACGATCCCGACGACCTGGCGGCGCTGCTCGCGACCGGCGCCGCGACCGAGAGCGCCCGGCTCGTCGCCGGCTGGCGCCGGCTCGAGCGCGTGCCCCTCACGCCGCCGGCGCTGCGCTGACCATGCCGCCGCGCTACGAGGTCATCGGCATCGAGGGCATCGGCGAGGTGCAGCCGGGCGACGACATCGCGCGCCTCGTGCTCGACGCGGCCGCCCGCCAGCGCACGCCGGTGGCCGGCGGCGACGTGGTCGTGCTGAGCCAGAAGATCGTCTCG
>JBGPZN010000283.1:0-4866 GCA_041493815.1 Methylomirabilia bacterium | reverse complement strand
TCCGACGTCGTCGTGCGAGGCGAGGTGCCGGCCGAGATCCGCCGCAGCGTCGAGCTGTGGATCGGGTGCGTCGCGGGCGCGCTCGAGGAGTCCGACTACCGCGCGAAGCTCCAGAAGGCGGGGTTCGAGACCGTGGAGGTCGAGCCGACCCGGATCTACAAGGCCGAGGACGCGCGGGGGGCGCTCGCCAAGGCGGGCCTCGACGCCGATGCGATCGCGCCCGCCATCGAGGGCAAGTTCATGAGCGCGTTCATCCGGGCGCGCAAACCGCTCCGGTGACGCCGCCGCGCGTGCTCGTGCTCTGCACGCACAACTCCGCCCGCAGCCAGATGGCGGAGGGGCTCCTGCGCGCACTCGCGTCTGACCGCTTCGACGTCGCCAGCGCGGGGACGGAGGCCACCCGCGTGCATCCCCTGGCCATCCGCGTGATGGACGAGCTGGGGATCGACCTCCGTGGCCACCGCTCCAAGACCGTCGACCGGCTCCTGGCGGAGCCGTGGGACTACGTCATCACGGTGTGCGACGGCGCGAACGAGCGCTGTCCCGTCTTTCCGGGGCGGACGACGCGCCTGCACTGGAGCTTCGAGGACCCGTCGGCGGCGACGGGGAGCGAGGACGAGCGGCTCGCGGTCTTCCGGCGGGTCCGCGACGCCATCGCGGCACGACTCCGCGGTTGGGTGGGCGCGCGGATCCCCGCGTGAAGCCGAGTCTCCAGCGACGGGCCGCGTCGGAGGCCGTCGGCACGGCCATGCTCCTGGCCGCCGTCGTGGGATCGGGGATCATGGGCGAGCGCCTGGCGGGCGGCAACGTCGCCATCGCCCTCCTCGCCAACACGATGGCCACCGGTGCGGCGCTGGTGGCGCTGATCTTGACGTTCGGTCCGATCTCCGGAGCCCACTTCAATCCAGCGGTGACCGTGGCCGACGCCTCCCAGGGCGGTCTCGCCTGGTCCGCGGTCCCCGCCTACGTCGTCGCGCAGGTCGTGGGCGCGTTCGCCGGGGTGGCCATCGCGCACGTCATGTTCGGTGAGCCGCTCTTCACGGCGTCACGCCACGCCCGCGACGGCCTCCCCCAGCTCGTGAGCGAGTTCGTGGCGACCTTCGGACTCCTGGCGGTGATCTGGGGGTGCGTCCGCTCACGCGCCGACGTCGTGCCGTTCGCGGTCGCGGCGTACATCACCGCGGCGTACTGGTTCACCGCCTCGACGTCGTTCGCGAATCCCGCGGTGACCATGGCGCGCGCCGCGACCGATACCTTCGCCGGCATCCGCCCGGCCGACGCGCCCGGGTTCATCGTCGCGCAGCTCGCCGGCGGCGGCGCCGCCACCGCCCTCTTCCGCTGGCTGCTGCCCCCGCCCGCATGACGCCGCTGACGGTCCGTCTGGCCACGGTGGACGATGCCGAGGCCATCGCGCGGATCCACAACGAGGGCATCGCGGACCGCATCGCGACCTTCGAGACCGAGCCGCGGACGTCGCTGCAGGTGGCGTCGGCGCTGGCGGACAAGGGCGACCGCTATCCCACCATCGTCGTGGAGCGTGACGGCCAGGTCGTCGCGTGGGCGAGCGCCGGCCCCTATCGCAGCCGTCCCGCCTACGCCGGCGTGGCCGAGCACTCGGTGTACGTCGCGCGCGCCGCGCGGGGCACCGGCGCCGGCGCCGCCGCCCTGGGGGCGCTCTGCCGCGCGTACGCCGAGCGCGGGTTCTGGAAGATCGTCTCGCGCATCTTCCCGGAGAACACCGCGAGCCTGAAGCTCCACGAGCGCTGCGGCTTTCGCGAGGTCGGCGTCTATCGTCGTCACGGCCAGCTCGACGGGCGCTGGCTCGACTGCGTCATCGTCGAACGCCTGCTGCCACCACCGTGAACCGGGCCGTGGTCGTGATGTGCGCGGCCCAGGCCTGCGCGCAGATCGGGGCGTTCGGCGTCGCGGCGCTCATTCCGACGCTGATCCCGGCCTGGTCACTGAGCAACACCGAGGCGGGCTGGATCAGCGGCATCTACTACGCGGCCTACACGCTGGTCGTGCCGCTGCTGTCGTCGCTCACCGATCGCGTGGATCCCAAGCGCATCTACCTCGGCTCCGTCGCGCTCACGGCCGTCGCGTTCGCCGGCTTCGCGTGGGTCGCGACGGGCTTCTGGTCGGCGCTCGCGTTCCGGGCCCTGATGGGCGCCGGCTGGGCGGGCAGCTACATGCCGGGGCTCAAGGCCCTGAGCGACGTCGCCGAGGGCCCCCAGCAGTCCCGGGCCGTCGCCGCGCACGCGGCGGCGGTGGGCATCAGCGGGGCGCTCTCCTTCGGCGTCGCCGGCGCGGTCAACGCCCGGCTCGGCTGGCAATGGGCGCTGGTGCCGGGCGCGGTGGGCGCCGCCCTGGCGTTCGCGCTCGTGCTGATCGGCCTGCCGGCCCGCCCGCCGCGCGCTCCGAGCGGGCCTCGGGGGGCGCTGCTCGACTTCCGCCCGATCCTGCGCAATCGATCGGCGCTCGCCTACTCGGTCGCCTATTGCGTCCACACCTGGGAGATGTCGGCCCTGCGGGCGTGGGTCGTCACGTTCCTCACGTTCGCCGCCGCCCGGAGCGCCGCCGGTACGTGGACGGCCCTCGCCCCCGCCACCGTCGCGAGCGTGATGGGGCTGCTCGGGGTGTGGGCCAGCGTGTGGGGCAACGAGCTGGCGATCCGGTTCGGACGCCGCCGCTTCATCCTCGGCACCATGCTCGCGTCCGCCGCGATGGCGGGGGTGATCGGTTTCAGCGCGGCGCTGCCGTACGCCGGCGCCGCCGGCCTGGTTCTGGTCTACGCCATGCTGATCTGGTCGGACTCCTCGTCGCTGACCGCGGGCAGCGCCGGCAGCGCCGAGCCGGGCCGGCGAGGCGCGACTCTGGCGGTCCATTCGACGCTCGGGTACGCCGGCGGGTTTCTCGGTCCGCTCGCGCTCGGGGCGACGCTCGACCTCTTCGGCGGTGCCAGCGTGCTCGGCTGGGGGATCGCCTTCGGCCACGTCACGGTCGCCCTGCTCCTCGGGGCGCTTGCTTTCGTATGGCTGCGCCCGGCCGATCTCGCCGGCGACCGTCCGACGGCGGCTGGCACTGCCATTGCTCGCCCCACGAATCGGGCCTGATCCGGGGGCGAAGTATGAAAATGTTTCCCCAGGTGAGGAATCTCTGGTCAGGCCAGTGGCAACGGTGGTAGTTCTGCGGTGGGAGGCCGGGAGATGGCGGTCGACCGGGCATACACGGAGGTCTTCGGCGTCCGGGGGGGCCGGGGAAGCATGCCGCCCTTGATCGCCAACGAGGTCCGCGCCCGCGCCCAGCGGCACTATCGGAGGGCGGTCTAGCGGCAACCTTCTGACACTGTTCGTCGGCCAACGTCTGTCGCTCGACGGCGGCGGACAAGTGGGATCGCGCGAAGACCGGACTTTGCGACGTGAGCCACGGCGGCTCGGGCCTTGCTTGCTCGCAGCGCCGCCAAATCGTCGCGCTGGTGTCGACAGCGCCAGGGACCGGCCCCGATCGGCCGGGAGGAAGGGTTCATGAAGCTTCGTTTGCCACCGGGGGTATTCGCCAACGACATCGGGATCGACCTCGGGACTGCCAACACGCTCCTCTTCGTCCGCGGACAGGGGGTCGTACTCTCCGAACCCTCCATCGTGGCCCTCGATCGGGTCCGCCGTACGGTCATCGCGGTCGGTCAGCCGGCCAAGGCCATGCTGGGTCGGACGCCCGGCAACATCGAGGTCGTGCGCCCCCTGCGCAGCGGGGTGATCGCGGACTTCGAGGTCGCCCAGACCTTGCTGCGAGAGCTCATCGCCCGCGTCCAGCCCCGTGCCCGGATGTTCCGCCCCCGTATCATCATCGGCGTCAGCTCCTGCACCACCCAGGTGGAGAAGCGCGCCGTGCGCGAGGCGGCCATGCAAGCCGGCGCCAAGGCGGTCTACCTCGTCGAGGGGCCCATGGCCGCCGCCATCGGCGCCGGGATCCCGATCCAGGAGCCGGGCGGCCATCTCGTGGTCGACATCGGCGGCGGTACCACGGAAGTGGCCGTCATCTCGCTGTCCGGCATCGTGTACTGCCAGTCGGTGCGCTCCGGCGGCGACGACATGAACGAGTCGATCACGCAGTACATCAAGAAGCACTACAACCTGCTGGTGGGCGAGCGCCGGGTGGAGGAGTTCAAGCTGGCGCTGGGCACCGCGCGGGCGGCCGGCGAGGGTCCCCGCACGATCCAGATCAAGGGCAGCGATATCGTGGCCCGCGTGCCCAAGACCATCACGATCAACGAGGAAGAAGTCCGCGAGGCGCTCTACGACTCGGTCGGGACGATCGTCGAGACCGTGCGTGTGTGCCTGGAGCGCATTCCGCCCGAGATCGCGGCCGACATGGTCGACAACGGCATCGTGCTGACCGGCGGCGGCGCCCTGCTCGCCGGCCTCGACGACATCATCCGCAAGGAGACCTACCTGCCGGTGAAGATCGCGGACGACCCGCTGTCCTGCGTGGTGCGCGGCATCGGGATGCTGCTCGACGACCTGCCGCTGCTCAAGCGAGTGGCGCTGGAGCAGTAGCGCGCCCCGCCCGCATCATGGACTTCGGCGCGGCGATCTTCTTCACCGACTACTCCATCGGGCCGGTCGCGCTGGGCCGGGCGCTGGAGGAGCGTGGCTTCGAATCGCTGTGGGCGCCCGAGCACTCGCACATTCCCCTGTCGCGCCGGTCGCCGTTTCCCCAGGGCGGCGAGCTGCCCAAGAAGTACTACGACGTGATGGATCCGTTCGTGACGCTGGCGGCCGCCGCCGCGGCCACGAGCCGCCTGAAGGTTGCCACCGGCATCTGCCTGGTCGTGCAGCGCGATCCGATCCACACGGCCAAGGCCGT
>JBGPZN010000100.1:0-9395 GCA_041493815.1 Methylomirabilia bacterium | reverse complement strand
GGTGTCGCCGCCGGCGTTGGCCAGCCCGATCACCTTGGCCTTGGAGGCCTGGGCTTGCAACAGGAACGACGAGAAGTCCTGCGTATTGAGCGGATGCCGGACCTTGCCCAGCACCTTGCCGCCGTTCTTGAGCACCACCGCCTCGACGTCGCGCTCGAGCGCGTGGCCGAAAGCGTAGTCGGCGGTGATGAAGAACCAGCTGTCGCCGCCGGTCTTCACGACCGCGTTGCCGGTGCCGTTGGCCAGCGCCCACGTGTCGTACGTCCAGTGCACCGTGTTGGGCGAGCACGCCTTGCCGGTGAGGTCGGAGCTGGCCGCCGAGGAGACGATGAACGCCTTGCCCTTGTCGCGGGTGATCTGGTTGACGGCCAGCGCCACGCCCGAGTTGGGCACGTCGAGGATGAGGTCCACCTTCTCGGCGTCGTACCACTGGCGCGCGATCTGGGAGCCCACATCGGCCTTGTTCTGGTGGTCGGCGAAGACGACCTCGACCTTCAGCCCCTTGGCGGCGGCGCCGTAGTCCTCCACGGCCATGCGGGCGGCCACCACCGAACCCTGCCCGGCGAGGTCGGCGTAGAGGCTTGACTGGTCGTTGAGGACCCCGATCTTGACGATGCCGTCCGAGATCTGGGCGGACGCCGGGAGGGCCACCAGCAAGGCGGCCATGGCCAGGATGAGCACGCGTGCGATGAGCATGGGGTGGCTCCTTCGTCTGAGGATGAGTGCGCGCCGACTATACTCCAAGGTACTCGTGCAGCTTGTCCATGCTGGCCCCCAGGTGGGCGTTGGGGATCACGTCGACCACCCGGCCGTGCTCGACCACGTAGTGACGGTCGGCCACGGTGGCGGCGAAGTGGAAGTTCTGCTCGACGAGCAGGATCGTGAAGCCCTCGGCCTTCAGCCGGGCGATCGTGCGGCCGATCTGCTGCACGATCACCGGGGCCAAGCCCTCGGTCGGCTCGTCGAGCAGGAGCAGCCGGGCGCCGGTTCGCAGGATCCGGCCGATGGCCAGCATCTGCTGCTCGCCGCCCGAGAGCTTGGTGCCGGGGCTGCGCAGCCGCTCGCGCAGGTTCGGGAACAGCTCGAAGATCGCCTCGCGCGTCAGCCCGCCCGGATGCACCCGCGGGGGCAGCAGGAGGTTCTCCTCGACGTTGAGGCTGGCGAAGATCCCGCGCTCCTCCGGGCAGAACGCGATTCCCAGCCGGGCGATCGCGTTCGACGCCAGGCCGATCAGCTCGCGGGCGCCGAAGCGTACCGAGCCGGTGCGCCGGCGCACGATGCCCATGATCGACTTCAGCGTCGTCGTCTTGCCGCTTCCGTTGCGGCCGAGCAGCGTCACCACCTCGCCCGGGAACACCTCGAAGGTGACGCCGTGCAGGATGTGCGACTCGCCGTACCAGGCGTGGAGCTCACGAACCGCCAGGAGCGGCTCAGCCACCGGGCGTCCCCATGTAGGCCTGGATCACCTGCGGGTTGTGGGAGACGCTCTGATAATCGCCCTCGGCGAGCACTTCGCCGCGCGCGAGGACCGTGATGGTGTCGGAGAGATTTTCGACGACGCCGAGATTGTGTTCCACCATCAGCACCGTCCGGTTGGCCGCGACCTTCTTGATCAGCGCCGAGATCCGTCCGACGTCCTCGTGGGCCATGCCGGCCGTCGGCTCGTCGAGCAGCAGCATCTCGGGGTCGAGGGCCAGCGTGGTGGCGATCTCCAGCGCGCGCTTGCGCCCGTAGGACAGCTCGACGGCCAGGGTCGCGGCGAACGCCGTGAGCCCGACCGCCTCGATCAGCTCCCGCGCGCGGTCGTTCAGGCCATCCAGCACGCGCTCCGAGCGCCAGAAGTCGAACGACCGGCCCCGGCGGCGCTGCAGCGCGATCCGCACGTTCTCCAGCACCGTGAGATGCGGGAACACCGCGGAGATCTGGAACGAGCGCACCAGGCCCAGCCGGGCGATGTCGGCCGGCCGGCTGCCGGTGATGTCACGCCCGTTGAAGGCGATGCGCCCGGCGGTGGGCGTGAGGAAGTGCGTCAGCAGGTTGAAGCAGGTCGTCTTGCCGGCGCCGTTGGGCCCGATGAGCGCGTGAATCGTGGAGCGCCGGACGCGCAGGTCGACGTTCTTGACGGCGACGAAGCCGCGGAACTCTTTGGTCAGGCCCCGGGTCTCGAGGATGAAGTCGCTGGACATGTATTGGAGCGCCAGCCCGGGTCAGGGCGTGGGTGGCCTGTTCGAGGAGCGGGCCGGCTCCGTTGGCCTGTTCGAGGAGCGGGCCGGCTCCGCACGCCCGTTCGACGGGCGGGGGTGGAACACCGCCTCGCGTTGCTCTCGCCAGGCCTGGTTCGCCTCGGCGGTCTCCCACGAGAGCATGCAATCGCGCTGGGCGGCCATCACGTCCTCGACGCTGGCGCGCGGGTCGCGGTGAAACGACTCGTGCAGCAGGCGCTTGATGTGGGCGTTGGCCGTCGGCGCCTGGTGGCGCAGCCGCTCCAGCAGGCCCGCCACCGTCGCCGCGAGGTCGGCGGCCGGGCACACCCAGTTCACGAGCCCGATGGCCAGCGCGGTGGCCGGGGTGACGTCCTCGTTGAACAGCGCCAGCTCCTTGGCGCGGCCCAGACCCACGATGCGCGCCAGCCGCAGGACGGCGCCGTCGGGGATGATGCCGTGGCGGGAGGCACCGAGACCGAGGATCGCGTCGTCGGTGGCCAGCCGCACGTCGCAGGCGAGCCCCAGCTGCAGTCCGCCGCCGATCGAGTAGCCGTGCAGCACGGCGAGCGAGACCTTCGGCATGTCCTCCAGGCAGTTGAGCGCGCGGACCCAGTGCCGGTAGAACGCCTCGCCGATGGCGCCGGCGGCCAGCGCGGTGCGGTCCATGCCGGAGCAGAACGCGCGCCCGGCGCCGGCCAGCACGACCACGCCGACATGGGAATCGGCGGCGGCCGTCTCGGCGTGCTCGGCCAGCGCGGCCGCCAGCTCGGTGTCGAGCGCGTTCAGGATCGCCGGCCGGTCGAGCGTGATCCACGCGACCCCGTCGGCGGCCCGATAGGTCACGGGCGGGCCGCTCATCGTCGATTGTGCAGCGCGCCGGGGAGGTTGTACGATCGCGGGTGTCGGCCGTCGCTCATCGAGAGTGCGGCCTAACGTATGGAATAACCGACGGGATGTCAAGCGACGCGCCCCCCGGCGCGCGCACGCAAGGAGGTCTGCTCATGCCCTCGATCAGCCGGCGTCACTTTCTCCTCACCGCCTCCGGCGCGGTCGTGGCCGGCGCGCTGGCGCCCGCCGTGCGCGCGCAGACGTCGGTGAAGATCGGCACCGCCGTCCTCGGCGACTACGCCCTGGCCGGGCCGTTCATCATCGCGGTGGAGAAGGGCTTGTTCCGGGCCGAGAACCTCAACGTCGAGTTCGTGCCGTTCCGGGGCGGCCCCAACCTCGTGAAGGCCGTCATCGCCGGCGAGGTGCTCCTCGGCGCCGCCGGCAGCACCGACATCCTCGTCTTCCGGGAGGCGGGCATGCCGCTCAAGATGGTGGCGACCCACACCGAGGGCAACCACTTCACCTTCAACGTCGCGCCCGACGTCCGGGGGCTCGGCGAGCTCAAGGGCAAGGCGATCGGCGTCACCTCGGTCGGGGCCACCACCTGGGTCTTCGCACGCATGGTCGCCAAGCAGCAGGGCTGGGATCCGGATCGCGACGTGAAGATCGTGGGCCTCGGCGGTCTCGACGCGCAACTCGCCGCCCTGTCCCGCAAGGAGATCCACGCCTTCGTGTGGGGCGACGGCGGCGCCGTCACCCAGCTCGCCGGCAAATCCAAGGTGCTGATGCGCCTGGACAAGGTCACCGCGCGGTGGATCAGCCAGATCCAGTACGTCTCCGAGGACGGCATCAAGAAGCAGGGCGACGACATCCGCAAGGTGATGAAGGGCCTGTTCACGTCGATCCGCTTCATGAACGACCAGACGGCGGATGCCGCCGAGATCATCGCCAAGAAGATCGGCTGGAGCACGGAGGCCGTGCTGAGCGCCCACAAGATCTCCGGCAACCTCATGTCCCACGACGGCACCATCAGCCTGGAGGCGCTGGGCTCGATGCAGGACACGCTGCTGGAGCACGGCGTGATCAAGAAGAAGCTGCCGCTCGAGGAGCACGTCGCCCGGGACTTCACGCCCGTGAAGCTCGGATGACGCTCCGGGCGTGGGGTCTGGCCGCGCTGCTGTCGGTGGCGGCGCCCGCGGCCGCCCACGCCCAGCTCTTCATCGCCACCCGGCCCGATCCGGCCTTCGCCATCGGCCCGCTGTTCGTCCAGGCGTCGGTGACGCCGGCCCTGGGCCCGATCGTCGTCGACGTGCTCTTCTCGGTCGACGTGCCGCCCACCCGGAGTGCCGCCGACGTCGAGCAGGACCTGTTCCTGCTGTGGCCGAGCGCGGTGGTGCCCGACCGCGCCGCCGGACCTGGCGACCCCGCGCTGGAGAAGTACCTCGCCGCGCGCGGCCTGGACGTGATCGACAGCGGACGCGTCTCGCTGGCCGCCCGCAATCTGTACCGGGCCGGCGGCGGGGCGACGCCCGACGAGCCCATCGCCGGCGGCGCGCCATTCGCCACCTTCGTGCGCGACAACAGCGCGCTCGGCCTGTCCGCGCCGGCCACGTGGGTGCGCATTCCGTGGAATCCGAGGTTCGCCAACCGCGTGTACCTGATCGTCCTGCGCCTGACCACGCGCGGGCTCATCAAGGACAAGCCGGCCACGTGGGTCGAGAAGACGTTCTGGGGCCCGCGCCACCGGCTGGCGCTGTCCTTCAACGAGATCCGCCACCAGGCGGTGTTCCCGATGTACTTCCAGCACCGCGACCGGGTCATCCGTCTCGGCGACGACCCGGCCCAGCTCATCATCAACTTTGCCGACGCCGACCACCTGAAGATCGACGAGATGTCCCCGCAGTCGGCCCGGCGTCAGCTCAGCGAGACGCTGGAGAGCACCGACACGATCTCGTTGTTCCTCGACCGCTCGGAGGGCATCACGCCCCAGGTGCTGAGCGTGCAGTTCGGCTACTTCACCGGCCTGCAGTCGTGGGCGCCAGTGCTGATCCCCTTCCTCTTCTTCGTCCTCGGCAATGTGGCGGGCGTCCTCGTGCGCAACGTGGCCGAGCGGCTCAGCAAGCGGTGGATGGGTCGGGTGCTGTTCTGGCGCGCCAACGACCAGCCCCAGGTCAAGCAGCAGGGCGTGGTGCTCGACCAGGAGACGGTGCAGCGGATCGTGCCGGGGGTGACGACCTACGACGAGGTGGTGCGCTTGTGCGGCGCCGACGTCGAGGAGCAGTCGCGACTGACGGCGCCCGAGCGGCGGCGACTGGTCTACCGGGGCCGGCGGGTCGTGCCCCAGCGACGGCGCGCGTTCGGCTGGCTCGCCACCGTCGCCCACTGGGACGTCGAGCAGCACGAGGTGGACATCGAGCTCGAGCGGGACGTCGTCCGCGACGTCCAGGCCCGGGTGACGCGCTCGCGCCTCAACGCCCCCGAGCCGCCGTGAGCTCGACGGCCCCCGGCTCGGGCAGGCGCATCATGACGTACGAGTTCAGCGTGATGTGCTCGCAGCACGTGTAGCAGTAGAAGTCGAGCTCGACCCCGGCCCGGCCCCCCATGAACTCCATGCGGCGCGCGCAGCGCGTGTGGTGGAGCGTGCCGTCGGGCGCCCGGTGCACGGTCGTCACGGGCGGCATGGCCGAGCGCGACGTCGTGAGCGTCTTGGTCATCGGTACGGTTGCCATCTCATCCTCCGGAAGCGCCGACCCGCCGAGGCTCGTGCCTCGTGGTCCCTACTGCCGCCACAGGAACGCCCAGCAGACCGCCATGCCCCCGCCGCACATTGCGGCGACGACGGACAAGTACGCGGCCAGTTCTATCCAGGTCAGCATCTGAGTGGGACAAGGGAGCAATCGTCGTTCCAGACGCGGTCGCGGGGTCGAGCCACGAAAATTCGCGCAGATGCGCGCACCGCCAGGGCCGGCGGTGGTCAGTTTCGGGCGGGCCGCCGGCCAGGAACTATCCGGGCGGCCCGGCCGATCTAGCTACGCCAGTGGGAGAGCCGCTCGTTGAGGGCGTCGAGGCCCAGGACAATCACGATCGAGGAGATGGAGACCAGCGCGGTGGCGGCGAACAGCTCGGGCGCCTGGAAGCCGTTGGCGAGCGAGTTCAGGACGTGGCCCATCCCCCGGATGCCGGCGAACATCTCGACGATGAGCACGCCGAGCAGGCAGAACACGATACCCAGGCGCATGCCGGCCAGCACCGTGGGCACGATGGCCGGCAGCACCACCTTCCAGTAGAGCTGCCACGTGGTGGCGCCGAAGGCCCGGGCCACCCCGAGCAGCGTGCGGTCGACGTCGCGGACACCGCCGGCGACCAGGACCACGATCGGGAAGAAACCGTGGATGGTCCCGTAGAAGACGGCCGGGGTCGTTCCGAAGCCGAGCAGGAGCACGATCCACGGCAGCACCAGGATCTTCGGCATGCCGTACAGGGCGATGACGAAGGGGTTCAGGACCTCGCGCAGGACGCGCACGGAGCCGAGCGCGATCCCGCCGGACACACCGAGCACGACCGACAGCGCGTAGGCGATCGCCGTCTTGGCCAGCGTCTCGCCGAGCCCGGCCAGCGCGCTCGGCCCGATCCGACCGAAGGCGCCGGCCACCGCGCTCGGCGCCGGCACGAACAGCGGATCCACCCAGCCCGCCCGGGCCACACCCTCCCAGGCGGCCAGCAGAGCCAGGACACTCGCGGCCTGCACGGCCAGCACGCGCCCCCGTCCGCCGGCTCGCACTACTCGGTCCACCGCTGGGCGCGGCGCTCGATGAGGCTGGCCACCGCGTCGGAGCCGACGATCAGGACGAGCGTGACGCTGACGAGCGCGACGTAGTCGGAGGTCCGGAACAGCCCGTACGCATGATTGATGAGCGCGCCCATGCCCGCCTTGGACCCGAGGATCTCGCCGACGATCACGCCGATGACCGACAGCGCCAGGCCCGTGCGCAGCCCGCCGACGAGCGTGAACAGCATCGCCGGCACCATGACCTTGACGAAGACGACCGTCGGCCGCGCCCCGAAGGCGCGGGCCACGGCGATCATGTGCGGGTTCACCTGCCGGATGCCGGCCAGCACCGCCAGCGTGATCGGAAAGAACCCGAGCAGGAACCCGAACGCGATCTTCGACGCCGCGTCCAGGCCGAAGAACAGCATCAGCGACGGATACCAGACCACCGCCGGCACCGCATACAGCGCCGCCACGATCGGCCCGTACGCTCGCCCGACGAACCGGTTGAGCCCCAGCACGGCGCCGACGCCGATCCCCGCCGCGATCGCCAGCGCGTACGCGATCACGATCTCGCGCAGCGTCAGCAGAAGACTCGAGGGCAGGTCGGGATACGAGTCGAGCGAGAGCAATCGCCCCAGCGCCGGCACGACCGCCGACGGCGGGACATAGAGCAGCGGATTAGCCATGCGGGCACCGATCTCCCATGCGGCGAGACCGGCGACGAGAATGACCGCGCGGAGAGCGAGAATGCGCACTGCGAGGCCGGCCCGTGGCGAGGCCACCTGTGTCACACCTCGCCCATCGCACGGAGCGATTCGTCGCGGATCTCGCTCCAGAGCTTCGAGCGCAGCGCGACCATTTCGCTGGACTCCATCGCGCGCGGGTACGGCATCGGCAGGTCGAGCTCGCTCTTGATCCGGCCCGGGCGCGCGGTCATCACGACGACGCGCGTGGAGAGCGCGAGGGCTTCGTGCAGGCTGTGGGTCACGAAGACGACGGTCTTGCTGGTACGGCGCCAGATGTCGAGGAGCCACTCGCCCATGAGCAGGCGGGTTTGTTCGTCGAGGGCGCCGAAGGGCTCGTCCATCAGGATGATGGGCGTGTCGATCGCCAGGGCGCGGCCGATGGCGACGCGCTGGCGCATGCCGCCGGAGAGCTCGCGTGGGTACTTGGCGCCGAAGTCGCGCAGGCCGAGCGGACCCAGCAGGTCGGTGGCCACGGCGCGGCGCCGCTCGCGGGGCACGCCCTGCAGCTCGAGGCCGAACTCCACGTTCTCGAGCGTCGTGCGCCACGGGAACAGGCCGGGGTCCTGGAAGACCGTGGCCACGCGCCGGGGATCGGGGCCGGCGACCGGGCGGCCGTCGACGAGCACGCGACCGGTGTCGGGCGCGACCAGGCCGCCGATCATGCCGAGCAGCGTGGACTTGCCGCAGCCGGAGGGGCCGATCACCGTGCAGAACTCGCCGGCGGCGACCGGGAGCGAGACGTCGCGCAGCGCCTCGACGGGGCCCGAGCCCGTCTGGTAGTGCTTGCCGACCCGATCGACGACGATCAGGTCGCTCACGAGAGGTTCAATATTTCCCGGGCGATCACCATGCGCTGGATCTCGGAGGTTCCCTCGCCGATCTCGGTGAGCTTGGCGTCGCGGAAGATACGCTCGACCGGGAACTCGGTGATGTAGCCGGCCCCGCCGTGGACCTGCACGGCCTTGGTCGCGGCCTTCATGGCCGCCTCGGAGGCGAAGACCTTGGCCATCGCCGCGGCGTGCATGGCCGGACGCCCGGCGTCCTTCAGCCAGGCCGCGCGCAGCGTGAGCAGCCGCCCCACCTCCACGTCGGTGGCGATGTCGGCGAGCATGCCCCGTAGGCCGTTGAACTCGGCCAGCGTCTTGCCGAACGCCGTCCGCTGCTTCATGTACTTGACCGCCTGGTCCACCGCCGCCTGCCCGATGCCGACCGCCATGGCGGCCATGGCGATGCGCCCGCCCTCCAGCACCTGCATGGCCTGCACGAACCCCTGGCCGGGCTCGCCCAGCAGGTGGGTGGCGGGCACGTGGGCGTCCTCGAAGATCAGCTCGGCGGTGTCGGAGGCGTGCAGCCCCAGCTTGCGGTACGGCCGGCCGGCGGTGAAGCCGGGCGTGCCCTTCTCGACCACGAACGCCGAGATTCCCCGGGTCTTCTTCTCGGGATCGGTGCGGGCCATGACGACCGCGAGGCCGCCCACCGAGGCGTTGGTGATGAACGCCTTGCTGCCGTTGAGCACCCAGCCGCCCTCGCGCGCCTCGGCCCGGGTGCGCAGCGCGGCGGCGTCGGAGCCCGAGCCCGGCTCCGTCAGGCCCCAGGCGCCGAGCACCTCGCCGCTGGCCAGCCGCGGCAGCCACCGCCGCTTCTGCTCCGTCGAGCCGAAGAGCGCGATGTGGTTCGTGCACAGCGAGTTGTGGCCCCACATCGTGATGCCGACCGAGGCGTCGCCGCGGTTCAGCTCCTCGACGATGAGCGCGTAGGAAACGTAGTCGAGACCGGCGCCCCCGTACTCCTCGGGGACGAGCACGCCCATGAAGCCGAGGGGGCCAAGCTTGGCCACGATCTCGT
>JBGPZN010000021.1:0-15349 GCA_041493815.1 Methylomirabilia bacterium | reverse complement strand
GTCCGCCGCGTGATCCGGGCCAGCCGCTCGTCACGTGGTCGCACGGCCTCTGGATCCTCGTCGAGGGCGCGTGCCTCGCCGCCGGCGTCCTGAGCGCCTATGCCTGGGTGGTGCTCCAGGCGGGCCCGGGGCCGCGCGCCCACACCGTGGCCTTCGTCGCGCTCGTCCTCATCCATCCATTGCAGGCGCTGCACTGCCGCTCCACCGGCCGGTACTGGTGGCGGCTGCCGCCGAATCACCTCGTCTGGGCCGCGCTGGCGGTGCTGATCGCCGTGCAGTGGTGGGCCGTATCGTGGCCGCCGCTCACACGGCTGCTCGGCACGGTGCCGCTGGCGGCCGGCGACTGGTTGGTCGTGGCCGCCGCCGTCGTCTGGCCCGTCGCGCTCCTCGAGGCGCTCAAGTACCGACGGTGACGGCGCCGCCGGGACCGAGCCGATGGGAGCGCACCGGCTGGTACGCGTACGACTTCGGGAACTCGGCGTTCTCCACGACGGTCGTGACGGTCTTCTTCGGGCCGCATCTGACCGCGGTGACACGGGCCGCTGCCGATGCCCGCGGGTTCGTGTACCCGCTCGGAGTTCCGGTGCACGCGGGATCGTTCTTCCCGTACGTCGTCGCGCTCTCCGTCCTGCTGCAGGTCGCCGTGCTGCCGGTCCTGGGAGCCGTCGCGGACTCTTCGGGGTGGAAGAAACGGATGCTGATCGGGTTCGCGTACGCCGGGTCCGTCAGCACGATGGCGCTCTACTTCGTCGAGCGGGACTGCTGGCTGCTCGGCGGGCTTCTCTTCCTGGTGGCCAACGTGTGCTTCGGTGCCTCGATCGTCGTCTACAACGCGTACCTGCCCGAGCTCGCGACCCCGGCCGAACGCGATGCGGTCTCTTCGCGCGGGTGGGCGGTCGGGTACCTGGGCGGTGGCCTGTTGCTCGCGCTGAACCTCTGGCTCGTGGCCCGCGCCGCGAGCCTCGGCCTCGGCGCCGACCAGGCGGTCCGCATCTGCCTGGCGTCCGCCGGCGCGTGGTGGGCCGTCGCGACGGTGTTCCCCCTCGCCGCGCTGAAGACCCGGGCGGTCACGCCGCGGCGGCCGCGGGCCACGGGATACGTCAGGATCGGCTTCACGCGGACGTGGGCCACGCTGGCCGCGATCGGCCGGCGACGACACACGCTGCGGTTCCTCGCCGCCTACCTGCTGTACAACGACGGCGTGCAGACGGTGATCACGCTCGCGTCGCAGTTCGGCCAGGAAGAGCTGGGGTTGTCGATGGCCACGCTGGCGACGGTGATCCTCATGGTGCAGTTCATCGCGTGTCTCGGCGCGCTGCTCTTCGAGCGTGTGGCCCGCCACGTGGGCGCCAAGCGCACGGTGCTCGTCGGACTGGGCGCGTGGACGGGGACGCTGGTGTTCGCCTATGCGGCGCTGGCCGGCGTCGGCGGATTCTACGCCCTCGGGGCCGCCATCGCGCTGGTCCTCGGCGGCACCCAGGCCCTCAGCCGCTCCCTCTACTCGCTGATGATCCCCGAGGGTCGGGAAGCCGAGTACTACGCGCTGTACGAGGTGAGCGACCGCGGAACGAGCTGGCTGGGCCCGCTGCTGTTCGGGCTCACGCTGCAGCTGACCGGAAGCTACCGCCTCGCGATCCTCTCGCTCGTGGCGTTCTTCCTCGTGGGCGCGATGCTGCTCGCCCGGACCGACGTGCGGCTGGCCGCCATGGAGGCGGGCCACGAGGCTGCACCGCGCGGCTGAGCAGGGCCCTCGGGCGCTGGGGCGCGGGCGAGACAGCCTGTGGCGTGCCCGACCCTGCTTCCGTCACCGGTCGTCTCGTAACTCGCCGAAATGCGGCACGTCGGCCGTGGCATCGACGATGCACCGAGATGCGGCTGCGGAGGAGCGATTCATGACAGCAAGCGACCTGATGACGCCGAATCCAGTGACGGTGATGTCGCAGGCCAGCCTCGCGGAAGCCTGGGACTTGATGCGTGAGCTCGATGTGCGACACCTCCCGGTCGTCGACGGCGACGCGCTCGTCGGCATGCTGAGCGATCGCGACATCGGCAGTCTCGAAGTCGCACGCCTGCTCACCGAGGAAGGCGCCGGCGCCCTGCAGCGGCGGCTCACCCAGCCCGTGGTCCAGGTGATGAGCACCGACGTCCTCGCCGCCGAGCCCGATACCGAGCTGAGCGACCTCATCGCGCTGCTCGTCGAGCACAGGGTCGGGGCGATTCCCGTGATCCGTGCCGACACGCGGCAGATCGTCGGCATCGTCAGCTACATCGATGTGCTTCGGGCATTCCAGGCCGAGCTCGAGACCGAATGACGTGCCCGGCGCGCCGACCCGCCGAGCAACCGATGACGTCGGCGTTCAGCGCGAGGCCCGCGCGCAGGCTGTCCTCTACAGCCGGCAGGCGCCGGGATCGCACTTGGCAAAGAGCTCGCGCGCTTCCAGCGGCTCGTCGGCCCCAAGCGTGAGCACCTCACCCCGCCGGGATCCCGCGCGGTAGACCGTCACGCCCTTGAGTCCGAGCCGCCAGCCTTCGAGATAGGCCTCGGCCACCGGCTCGGTGTCCGCGTCCACGGGCAGGTTGATCGTCTTGGACACGGCGTTGTCCACGTGGCGCTGGAATGCCTGCTGGATGGCCAGGTGCCGGCGGACGGGGATCTCCGTCGCGGTGACGAACAGCCGCCGGAGCGCGTCGGGGACGCCGGGCACCGCCCCGAGGTGGCCGGCGGCGCGGACGTGGTCGAGGAGGCGGCCGGCGTCGAGGCGGAGCGTCGCGGCGTGTCGAAGGAAGATCGGGTTGATCTCCACGAGCGGCTCCCCGCCGAGCGTGTGCCGGCGACGGTAGGCGAGGGCGAAGAGGGGCTCGATGCCGCCGCTCGTCCCCGCGATGATACTGATCGTGCCCGTCGGCGCGATCGAGAGCCGGGTCGCGTTGCGGACGCGCTCGCCGGTGCTCGCGTAGATGCTTCGACTCCAGTCCGGAAAGACGCCGCGCTCCTCGGCGAGCCGCCGTGACGCCGCGCGCGCCTCGCCCGCGACGAACGCCATCAGGCGATCGGCCCAGGCGCTCGCCGCGTCGCTGTCGTACGCCACGCCGAGGAGGATCAGGCACTCGGCAAAGCCCATGACGCCGAGGCCGATCTTGCGGCCGGCACGGGTGGCGGCGGCGACCTGCGGCAGCGGGTCCCGGTTGACCTCGATGGCGTCATCGAGGAACCGGACGCCCGTGTGAACCAGCGTCCGGAGGCGGTCCCAGTCGACGTCCTCGCCCGTGACCACGTGGGCCAGGTTGATCGAGCCGAGGATGCAGCTCTCCCACGGCTGCAGCGGGACCTCGCCGCAGGGATTCGTGGCCTCGATCGGCCCCAGCGCCGGCAGCGGGTTTGCGCGGTTGATGGCGTCGAGAAAGAGCATTCCCGGATCACCGCCGGTCCACGCGGCCCGGACGACGCGCTCGAACACCTCACGCGCGGGCAGCTGGCCCACGCGCTGTCGACGGCCCGGGTGGATGAGGTCGTAGGGCCGGCCCACCTCGACTGCGCGCATGAAATCGTCGGTGGCCCCGACCGAGAGGTTGAAGTTCTGCAGGCTGCGGCCGTCGAGCTTGGCATCGACGAACTCGAGAATGTCCGGATGGTCCACGCGCAGCACGCCCATGTTGGCCCCGCGCCGGCGCCCACCCTGCTTGATGTTCTCGGTGGCGGTGTCGAACACCCGCATGAAGGAGACCGGCCCCGAAGCCTCACCACCCGTCGAGCCGACGAGGTCGCCGCGGGGACGAAGCGCCGAGAAGGAGAAGCCGGTGCCACCGCCCGCCCGTTGGAGCAGCGCCATGAACTTGAGCGCGTCGAAGATCGACTCCATCGAGTCCTGCACGGGCAGCACGAAGCAAGCGGCAAGCTGCCCGAGCGGCGTGCCGGCGTTCATGAGGACGGGCGAGTTCGGCAGGAAGTCGCCGGCCGCCATGACGTCCTCGAACGTCTCTTGCCAGAGCCCGGCGTCACGAGTGCCGCCGAAGATGACCTCGGCCTGGGCGATGGTGCGGGCGACGCGGCGAAACAGCGCCTGGGGCGTCTCGACCACGTTACCGGCCGCGTCCCGTTGCAGGTACCGCGCCTGCAGGACACGCAGAGCGCTGGGTGACAGCCGAGTCATGCTCTCCCTCCGGCAGCTGAGGATCCGCCGCCCCACTGAGGCGCCGACGCCCGTCCCGGGCGGGGGCCCGCGGTGGCGCGGTCAGTCGCAACGCCCCGATTCATTGGCCGAACCGCGCCGGCGGCCGCGGGGCACCACTCCTGCACCTCGTCAAGCGCCATGCCGGATCTCCCTCGGGAGCGCGCCATGAGGACGGGCGAGGAGTGCTTGGAGCACGTCCGATGAAGAACTTCGAGGTGGCGCGGCTCTTCAACCTCATGGCCGACGTGCTCGAGCTGCAGGAGGAGAACGTCTTCCGCATCCGCGCCTACCGGCGCGCCGCCCAGAACGTGGAGTCGCTCCGCGAAGACGTGCAGACGCTGGCCCGCGAGGATCGACTGGACGAGATCCCGGGCGTGGGCGCCGACCTGGCCGGGAAGATCGCCGAGTACCTGAAGGCCGGCCATGTCCGCGACATCGACCGCGCGACGAAGAAGATCCCGGCCGGCGTCGTCGCGCTCATGAACGTGCCGGGCATCGGGCCCAAGATGGCGATGCGGCTCTACGGCAAGGGCATCATCGACGTGGACCGGCTGGAGAAGGCTGCGCGGGCCGGACGACTGCGCGGGATGCCCGGCATCCAGGCCAAGACCGAGGAGAGCATCCTGCACGGCATCGCGCTGGTGCGCGGCGGCCAGGCGCGCATGCCGCTGGGGCGGGCCCTGCCCATCGCCCGCGCGCTCGTCGAGGCGCTGCGGCGCACGCGCGGCGTGAAGGAGATCGCCCTGGCCGGCTCCATTCGCCGCGGCCGCGAGACGGTCGGTGACATCGACCTGCTCGTGACCTCCGATCACCCGCGCGCCGTGATGGACGCGTTCGCGGCGCTCCCCGACGTCGCCGAGGTGCTCGAGCACGGCGGCACCAAGGGGTCGATCCGCCACCGCGAGGGCATCCAGGTGGACCTCCGCGTGATGGAGCCCGAGTGCTTCGGCGCCGCGCTGCTCTACTTCACCGGGTCCAAGCAGCACAACATCCGCGTCCGCGAGATCGCGGTGCGCAAGGGCTTCAAGCTCTCCGAGTACGGCCTGTTCCGCGAGTCGAGCGGCAAGCGCGTGGCCGGCGCCACCGAGGAGGAGGTGTACGCGGCCATCGGCCTGCCGTGGATCCCGCCCGAATTGCGGGAGGACGCCGGTGAGGTGGAGGCGGCGCTGGCCGGCCGCCTGCCGGGGCTCGTCACGCTCGACGACATCCGGGGTGACCTCCATTGCCACACCAAGGCCTCCGACGGGCACGCCACGATCGAGGCCCTCGCTGCCGCCGCCCGCCGGCGCGGCTACGAGTACGTCGTCGTCTCGGATCACAGCCGGTCGGCTCGCGTGGCGGGCGGTCTGTCGCTCGAGGAGCTGCGTCGTCACGCGGCGAAGGTCCGCGCGGTGGCCCGGCGCTCGAAGGACATCACCGTGCTCGCCGGCACCGAGTGCGACATCCTGCCCGACGGCTCGATGGACTACCCGGACGCGGTGCTGGCCGATCTCGACCTCGTCATCGCCGCCGTGCACGGGCGGTTCAAGCAGCCGCGGGCCGAGATGACGCGGCGGCTGTGCCGCGCGCTCGCCAACCCGCACGTGGACCTCCTCGCCCACCCCTCGGGCCGGCTCCTCGGCGAGCGGGAGCCCTACGCGTTCGACCTCGAGCGGGTGCTGGACGCGGCCAGGCGCCACGACAAGGCGCTCGAGATCAACGCCTCCCCGACGCGACTCGACCTCAGCGACGTCCAGGCGCGCCGCGCGCACGAGCGCGGCGTGCTGCTGGCGATCGACACCGACACGCACATGCTCGACCACCTCGCCTTGATGGAGCTCGGCGTGCTGACGGCCCGGCGGGCCTGGGTCGGCAAGGCCGGCGTCGTGAACACCTGGCCCGCGAAGAAGCTGGGCGCGTGGGCACAGCGGCACCGGCGATGAGCCGGGTCGAGGCCGGCCGGCGGATCGCGCGCCTGCGCCGCGACATCGGGCGCCACGATCGCCTCTACTACGTGCAGGCGAGGCCGGAGATCTCCGACGCCGAGTACGACGCGCTCGTCCACGAGCTGGCCGATCTCGAGCGCCGGATGCCCGATCTCATCACCCCGGACAGTCCGACGCAGCGCGTGGCCGGCGCGCCGGCGTTCCGGCCGGTCGAGCACCGGGTGGCGATGCTCTCGCTCGACAGCGCGAGCGATCCCGCGGCCGTGCGCGACTTCGAGCGCCGCGTCCGGAAGGCTCTGCCCGGCCAGCGGGTGACCTGGGTCTGCGAGCCCAAGGTCGATGGCCTGGGCGTCGCGCTCCTCTACCGGCGCGGACGGCTCGTGCGCGGCGCGACCCGCGGCGACGGGCGCACAGGCGAGGACGTCACCGCCAACCTGCGCACGCTGCCCGCCGTGCCCGCGACACTGCGTGCGGCCCTCGCCCGCCTCGACGAGGTCGAGGTTCGCGGCGAGGTCTTCATGGCGCGCGCGGCCTTCGCGCGGCTCAACTGCGCGCTCGAGCGCCGGGGTGAGGCCACGTTCGCCAATCCTCGCAACGCGGCGGCAGGGTCGCTACGCCAGAAGGACGCGATGGTGACCGCGCGGCGCCCGCTCGACTTCCTCGCCTACCACGTGAGCTACGCGAGCGGCCCCGGCTTCGACTCGCACTGGCGGTCGCTGGCCGCGTGCCAGGCGGCCGGGCTGCCGGTCAACCCGCGCAACCGGCGCGCGGCGCGGATCGAGGACGTTCTGGCGTGCGCGGCCGCCCTCGGCCGCGACCGCGAGCGTCTCCCCTACGACGCCGACGGGATGGTCGTGAAGGTCGATGCGCTGGCCCAGCAGCGGCGCCTCGGCGCGACCGGCCACCATCCCCGCTGGGCGATGGCCCTGAAGTTCGCGGCCCGCCAGGCCACCACGCGCGTGCGCGCGATCGACGCCCAGGTCGGCAAGACGGGGATCCTCACGCCGGTCGCCCGCCTCGATCCCGTCGAGGTCGGCGGCGTCGTCATCCGCAACGTGAGCCTCCACAACGAGGACGAGATCGCCCGCAAGGACATCCGCGTGGGGGACACCGTGCTGCTCGAGCGCGCCGGCGACGTGATTCCCTACGTCGTGCAGGTCGCGCGCAGCCGGCGGCCCCCGGACGCTCGCGCGTTTCGCTTCCCGCGCCGGTGCCCGGCCTGCGGCGGCCTCACGCTACGGCCCGAGGGCGAGGCGTACTGGCGGTGCGTCAACAGCGCGTGCCCGGCCCAGCTCAAACAGCGTCTGCGCCACTTCGGCTCGCGTCCAGCCATGGACATCGAGCATCTGGGCGACACGGTCATCGACCAGCTCGTCGAGCGCGGGCTCGTGGGCGACTTCGCCGATCTCTACCGGCTGCGGGCGCCCGACCTGGAAGCTCTCGAGGGCTTCGGGCCGCGGGCCTCGCGGAACCTCCTCGCCGCCATCGCGATCTCGCGCGGGCGTGGTCTGGCCCGGCTCCTCGACGCGCTCGGGATCCGGCTGGTGGGCGAGCACGTCGCCCGTCTCCTCGCCCGCCACTTCCGGACGCTGGACCGGCTGGCCGCCGCCTCCGCCGACGCGCTGGCCGGGATTCGCGGCATCG
Organism: Methylomirabilia bacterium; assembly: GCA_041493815.1. Lineage (GTDB taxonomy): Bacteria > Methylomirabilota > Methylomirabilia > Rokubacteriales > CSP1-6 > AR5. The sequence continues at coordinate 7,608 of JBGPZN010000021.1, read as the reverse complement.
GTGCCGCCATCGCGGAGTCGGTCGTGAAGTTCTTTGCCGACTCCGGCAACCGCGTCACGGTGCGCCGGCTGCGCGAGGCCGGCGTGACAGTGACCGAGGCGGCGCCCGCCGCGCGCGGCCCGCTCGCCGGCCGGACCGTCGTGCTGACCGGCGCCCTCCCCGGCCTCACCCGCGACGAGGCGGCGGCGCGCATCGCGGCGCGCGGCGGTCGCGTCACCGACTCGGTGTCGCGGCGCACGGACTACGTCGTGGTCGGCGAGGCCGCCGGACGAAAGCGCAGGGACGCGAGGCGGCTCCGGGTTCGCACGCTTGGCCCGGCGGAGTTCGAGGCGCTGCTCCGACGAGGCGAGGGGGCCGCCGAGGTGGACACGATCTCCGGGCGGTGAAGGTCGCATTCCTGATCGAGACGCACTGAGAGGCCGTGAAAGGGAGGACGATCATGCCAACGTACGTGGTCCTGACCCGACTGACCCCCGAGGCGGTGAAGATGCCGGGCGAGCTCAAGCGCCTGGAACGTGTCGTCGCCGAACACATCCGCAAGGACTGTCCGCAGGTGAAGTGGGTGGCCAACTACGCGATCCTCGGCCCCTACGACTACCTCGACATCTTCGAGGCGCCCGACGAGATCGTGGCGTCCAAGGTCGTGGCCGTCATTCGCTCGTACGGGCACGGCTACACCGAGACCTGGACCGCCATCCCATGGGAGCGCTTCGAGCTCGTGCTCCCGACGTGAAGCTGAAGGCGGTCTGGGCGTGGCGAGGCTGGGACACGTGGGAAGCCGATGCCTCGCCCTGGCCGCCACGCGGCGGCGAAACGATCGAAGAATCGAGCGTCCGGCTCCGGCATCGGTGATGCAGCGGAGTTGGGCCACGTGAGGTCCATGGTGCCAATGCCTCGGGATGCGATCGAGATGAGCCTGTGCTCGGTGTGTGGGCAACGGGTCGTGGGGAACGCAGGTCTCTGCGCGCATCACGCCGCGGTGTCGACCGACAGCTGGGCCGCCGGAAATCGGATCATGTGCGACTTCTTCCACCGCGGCATCGCGCCGGCGCGCTTGTACGCGGCAGATCGCTTCGATGAGGTGACACGACGCCTGGCCGAGACCACAGTCCTCTGCACTCACAGAACAGGAGGCCGAGATGCTCAAGAATCCGACGTACGACCTGATGGAAACGGCCAGCGTCCTCTCGAAGGGGCTGCACCGCTATGACGTCTTCAGGAAGGATGCGGCGCACTGCACCCAGTGCCAGGAGATCTGGGCGTACATGAAGGCCCGGGACGAGGAAGAGCTCAAGCGCATCGTGGACCATCTGGCGCTTCACTTCCAGGACGAGTTGAAGGTCAGGCTCAGCGCCTGACGGCGCCATCCCCGCCTCGGCCGCGGCCCCGGCGGTGGGAGCGAATGTCTCCCGCCGCCGAGGCGCGTCGTGTCGGCGAGGGCTGGAACTTCCGTGGCAAGCGACGGCACGCTCAGCGCGATGTTCTGGGCCCGCGTCGCCGCCGACGCCGGCCAGCCCGCCCAGCTGGTCAAGCAGGGCGAGGGGTGGACTGCGCTCAGCTGGAAACAGGTCGGCGACCACGTGCGCGAGCTGGCCCTCGGGCTCCTCGCCCGTGGCCGCCAACGAGGGGACGCGGTGGCCCTCCTCTCCGGCAGTCGCGCGGAATGGGTCCAGACCGACTTCGCCATCCTCTCCGCGGGCTGCGTGACCGTTCCGATCTACGCGACGTACACGTCCGCCCAGGTCGCCTCCCTGGTCAACGACGCCGATGCGCGAACGCTGATCGTCGAGGACCGGGCCCAGCTCGCGAAGGCGCTCGCGGTCCGCGCGCAGATGCCGCGGCTGCAAGAGATCGTGGTCATCGACGGTGACGAGGGCGACGATCCGTCCGTGCTGACCTGGGCACGGCTCCGCGAGATCGGCCGCGCGCGCGCGCACGAACTCGAGAGCCGGCTGGCCGATCGGCTCGCGGCGCTGGGACCCGACGACGTCGCCACGATCGTCTACACCTCCGGGACCGGCGGAGAGCCCAAGGGCGTGGTGCAGACGCACGGCAACCACATGGCCACGCTCGCGGCGCTGTCCCGGATCCCGGGCGTCCAGCCTGGTGACGTCCACCTGCTGTTCCTCCCCCTGGCACATTCCTTCGCCCGGGCCGAGGCCTTTGTCGGCGTGCACCGCAGGCTCGTCACCGCCTTCGCCACCAGCCCGGAGACGATGCGGAGCGACCTCCTCGCGGTGCGCCCCCACTTCCTCTTCGCCGTCCCCAGGGTGTTCGAGAAGCTTCACGCGGCCATCCTGGCCGGAGTCGATGCGGGCAGCTGGCCCGAGCGGCGGGCGTTCGCCTGGGCGATGGGCGTGGGACACGAGACGTCGCGACGGCAACGGGCCGGCGAGCCGCTCACGCGCCGCCTGCGGCTTGGCCAACGGCTCGCGGATCACCTGGTGTTTGCCCGGCTCCGTCGCCTGCTCGGCGGCCGGCTCCGCTTCGCCGTGTCGGGCGGAGCGCCGCTGGCCAAGGAGCTCGCCGAGTTCTTCCATGCGGCGGGCGTGCTGATCCTGGAAGGCTACGGGCTCACCGAGGCCTGCCCGGTACTGACGTTCAACCGGATCGACCGCTTCAAGCTCGGATCCGTCGGCCCGCCCATTCCCGGTGTCGAGCTGCGCGTGGCCCCCGACGGCGAGATTCTCGCGCGCGGGCCGAACATCGCGCACCGTGGATACCTCAACCGGCCGGAGGCCACCGCGGAGGCGTTCGGCGCCGACGGATGGTTCAAGACGGGGGACATCGGACGGATCGACGGGGACGGCTTCCTCTACGTCACCGACCGCAAGAAGGACCTCATCGTGACCGCGGGCGGCGTCAACATCGCGCCGCAGCAGCTCGAGAATCTCCTGCGGAGCGATCCGTTCATCAGCCAGGCCCTGGTGTACGGCGACCGCCGGCCCTACCCGACGGCGCTGATCGAGGTCAGTGCCCACGAGCTCCGCCGGTTCGCGCGGGCCCGGGGCATCCTCGACGGTGACTACGCGCAACTCGTCCGCCATCCGGAGGTCGTGGGACGGGTCGCGCAGATCGTGGAGGCCAAGAACGCCGAGGTCCAGTCCTATGCGCGGGTCAAGCGATTCGGCCTCGTGCCCGCCGAGTTCACCGAGGCCGCCGGTGAGATGACGCCGACCCAGAAGATGAAGCGCAAGGTGGTGGCCGCCAGATACGCGGCGCTCCTCGATTCGCTCTACGCGTGAGCGAGGCCTGGGACGCCGAGGACCCAGCGGGGCGGACCCGCCACACCCGAGCCAGCGCGCATCCCGCTAAACCGTCGTTTTCGCTCGGAGCGGCGCTGGCATCCCGGTTGCGTTGTGCCCATCGTGCGGACGTCCTCGTACGCCGAGTTGATCCGCCGGATGCGAGAGGGGTGGCCGAGCTATGACATCCACGGCGAAGAAGACCGATGCTCAGATCCATCACGACGTGCTCGAAGAGCTCAAGTGGGATCCCCGGGTCGACGAGACGGAAGTGGGCGTCGAGGTCGACACGGGCGTCGTCACACTGACGGGTACGGTGACGAGCTGGGCCAAGCGCACGGCGGCCCAGGATGCCGCGCGTCGCGTCGGGGGGGTGCAGGACGTGGCGAACGACATCACCGTCAAGATCCCGGGCGGCCTCGTCCGCAGCGACACGGAGATCGCTCAGGCCATACGGCACACGCTGCAGTGGGACGTATTCGTGCCCGACGACAGGATCACGTCGACGGTGACCGACGGGTGGGTCACGCTCGAGGGCACCGTCGAGCAATTGGCGCAGCGCGATGACGCGGAGCGAGCGGTCCGCAACCTGGCGGGCGTGAAGGCCGTGGTGAACAAGATCGCCGTGACATCCTCGAAACCGGCGGTGGACGATGTCCGCGAGGTGATCGAGCGCGCACTCGAGCGACGCGCCGAGCGGGAAGCGCGGCGGATCCGCGTCGACGTCGCCGACGGCACGGTCACGCTGACGGGCTCCGTGAGGTCGTGGGCGGAGTACCGGTCGGTGCTCGGGGCGGTGCGGTTCACCGCCGGTGTCCGCGCCGTCAAGAACCTTCTGCGAGTGGAGCCGGTCTGACGCGATGCCGCAGCAGAAACGATCGATGTCGGTGCGGGACCGAATGAGCCGCCGGGTCACGACGGTGCGACCGGAGACCCGCCTCAGCGAGGCGGCGCTGCTCATGCGGACGCGACAGATCCGTCACCTGCCCGTCGTCGATCGTGCCGGGCGCCTCGTGGGCATGGTCACGGCTCGTGACCTCAGGCAGGCCTTGTTCGCGCCCGCCGTGCAGTCCGAGACCGAGGACGTGCTGGGCCTCCTCGAGACGCTGGCCGTCAGCGATGTCATGACGCGGAGCGTGCTCAGCGTTCGAGCCGCGACGTCGATCCGTGACGCGGCCCGGCTGATGCACGAGCGCAAGCTCGGGGCCCTGCCCGTCGTGGAGCGCGAACGCCTGATCGGTCTTCTCACCGAGACCGACGTCCTCCGCGCATTTCAGGAGCTGCTCGGCCCCACGCACGCCACCGCGATCACGCCGTAGAGGCGCGCGGTCCTCGAACAGGGATCCCCGGCGACGGCGACCTCGCGGCCGACCATCCTCGTCGAGCGCGCCGAAGGCCGGCTCGGGCGCGCGGGGACCGGTGAGCTGGCGCGCGTAACGCACCGCGAGCGGGACCGCCAGCCGCCGTACCGAGCGGTCACGCTCCCGCTGATCGAGCCCATCTCGTCACCACTTGACGTCGCGAATGCCGAGCCAGTACGCCGCATGATTGACGGCGATGTGGCCGCCGAAGCTCAGAGCGAGCACGAGGGCGATGTCACCGAGACCGAGGGTCGAGCGGGGCGCGACGAGGATCAGCGCGCCGAGCACGAAGTCGAGCTGGTCAAACGGAATCCATGGCCGCCCCGGGGGAATTCCGAGCCGCCGCTTGAAGAAGCTTTTTGCGCTGTCACCTGCCATCGCCCCCAGCCCGAACCGCAGTCCGACGTCCCCCCAGCGGGTGTGGTCGACGAGGCGCGTCTCCCCGCCGATCACGTGCTGCACGAAGGTCGTGGCCAGCGCGCCCAGCAGACCGGCCGCGAACCCGATCACGGTCTTGTGCGTCCCGAGCCATCGCGCGCTGATCGGCCGGTTCCAGCCCTTCCAATACCGGGTCAGGGGCGCCGACATGGTGGCGACATAGGCCGGTGCCATGACGTACAGGAGCTCGAGCGCGCGAAGCATCAGGTTACAGCCCGTACCGGAGACGAGCGGCCAGCCCTCCCGCCGCGGCGAGACCGGCGTGCGCGAGAACCGTCTCCACGGTGCCTCCGGTCGACTGCACGCGATCCACCACGGCCGCGGCCAGCTCGACCTCGCGCGCCGGTCCCCCGCACAGCCAGCACGTCGGACCCGTCTCCTGCAGCGCGCCACAGCGCTCGCACGCTTGGCCCGGCCGGCGAAGATCGGCCAGGATGTACAGCCGATGGATCGCCCCGCGGCGGGCGGCCTCCAGCGTGCCGGGACCGGCGACGGCCCGCCCGCCCTTCGCCGCCTCGGTGAGGACATCGTCGACATCGACCACCTCGCCGCTGTGCTCCTGCAGATCGAGTCGCTCGGACGCGCGGCGCAGGATCGCGCTTGCCGGCTCCCAGCGGGTGGCGTGAATCAGTCCCTCCACCAGCCGCTGCAGCCGCTCGGGAAGCTGATTCCGAAAGGCGGCGAGCTCGTTCTCGTGACCGGCCAGAAGGATGCGGCGAATCGCCTGCGTGTCGACGATCTGGGTGACCGCGTCGGCGACCGCCTCGAAGTGTCGATCGCGGTGGGTCTCGATGTGCCGCGCATAGCGCGACTGAGCAAGCTGGGCCCAGCCCCCTCGCGTGTGGCGACCCGGCACGTCGCGTTCGAGGGCCACCTCGGCGCCGGCCCCGCTCGGATGGAGCGGAAGCAGCCGTGCACTCTCGCCGTCGACGAAGACGACGATCGCCGAGGCGTGCTCGTCGAGCAGCTCGGCGAGCGCGCCCAGGTCGGGCCGCTCCGCCACGACGAACCGCTCGCGAAACGGGACGCGGGCGGGAATCACTTCGCGTAGGCCCAGGGCCCGGCAGGCGAACAGCGCGACGCCCTTGGCCTCCGACTGCTCGGCCTGCTCGACGAGCATGTCGCCCTCTCGCTCGACCCAGTCGAGATCCTCGGGCTCCACGCCACCGGCCTCTCTGGCCCGGCGAAGCTCGCCGGTCAAGAAGACGCGGGTCCGATCGCGCTGGTGCTCGTCCGACCATTGCGTGTTCAGGTAGACGCTGACCACCCCATCAGCGGCTGGGAGACGCTCCAGGCGCGCGAGTTGCGCGGCGACGTCATCGTGCGAAGCAGTCAATGCTAGCCTCCTGCGGCGTGCGGCCGCCGCCAGCCGCGACATCGGTGCATCGCCGATGCCATACGCCGAAGCATCCGTTCAGCGGCCCGATGGGCTGTCGCTCTGGGACACCGATACCCCAGGTGGGGCAACGCCTTCTCGCCGGGGCGCAGACGCCGAGGGGCGCCGCGTGCGGCGAGGGCCCGATGCTGCGGATCGGCTCGGCGTCTTCGACACCAGCCCGCGGGGCATCGGGCGTGCATGGGCGAGGGCCGTGAAAACGAACGGGCTCCTTGCCGGCAAGCTCCCGCCCCGGCTGCTCGAGCGGCTCCTCCGCTGGCGCGGCGCGCCGGACCGCCGGGTGCTCGTGGGACCGGGCTGCGGCGTCGACGCCGCCGTGGTCGCCCTGGGACGCCATCGCCTGATCTTGAAGAGCGATCCCGTGACGTTCGCCGCGCGCCGGATCGGCTGGTACGTCGTCCAGGTCAACGCCAACGACGTCGCCGTCATGGGCGGGCGACCCGCCTGGTTCCAGCCGACGATCCTCGTGCCGCCCGGCACCCAGGCCTCGGTCATCATGGCCATCGCCCGCGACATCGACGCCGCCTGCCGGGCTCTCGGGGTGGCCGTGACCGGTGGCCACACGGAGGTGACCGACGCGGTGACACGCCCCGTGGTCGCCGGCGACATGCAGGGCCCGCTGCTCGCGTCTCGCGTCATCACGGCCGCTGGTGCACGCCCCGGCGATCTCCTCCTCCTGACGAAGGCCGCCGGCATCGAGGGGACGGCGGTCCTCGCCCAGGAGCGGGCCGGTGATCTGGGTCGTGCCCTGCCACCGACGCTGCTGCGCGCGGCCCAACGGTTGCGGTACCAGCCGGGAATCTCGGTGGTCCCCGAGGCCCTCGTCGCGGCCCGCCACGGCGCCTGCGCGATGCACGATCCGACGGAAGGCGGGATCCGCGCCGGGCTGCACGAGATTGCGTTCGCGTCAGGGGTGCAGATCGACGTCGATCTCGACCGGATCCCCGTCCTGCCGCCGACCGCGCGGATCTGCCGCCACTACGGCATCGACCCGCTCGGGCTGATCGGCTCCGGCGCCCTGCTGGTGGCGGCGCCGGCAGATCGAGTCGCGCGCCTGCTGCGGGCATGGGCCCGGCAGAAAATCGTCGGTCGGATCATCGGCTCCATCGCGTCCGGGCGTGGCGTACACGCCCGGCGGCAGGGGCGCCGTGTGCCGTTCCCGTGGCTC
>JBGPZN010000008.1:0-19418 GCA_041493815.1 Methylomirabilia bacterium | reverse complement strand
GGTGACCGCGGCCGTGGCCGCGCAAGTCATCTTCCCGCGGATCGGCGGGGGATCGATTCCCGCCAGCGAGCTCGCGCAGGTTCAGCGCGCCCGCGAAGGTGACGTGAGGCTCCTGCACCATTTTCAACGCAATGTGCAGCAGGCGCTCATCGTCCAGCCGTACACCAACCCCTGGCTGGCACGGCTCCTCCCTCAGCTCCTTCCGTTCCTGCTTCTGTCTCCGATCCTCCCGCTGCTTCAGCGATGGCTCCTCTTCGAGAACTCGATGCCGGCGATCGATCGGGAGTTCAGCTTCCGAACCTGATCGGGCCAGCTCTCGCTGGCCAGCCGGGGCTGGACGCGCAGGCGTTGACAGGCCCCTGCGAACGGCATAGGCTTCGTCCCCGCAGACGCTCGCCGTATTTCAACCCGCGCGACCTGGAGGACGAGGCGTGAAACTGCCAGTCAAGACCACGATCAATGGCCAGACCTACAGTCACGAAGTGGAGCCTCGACTGCTGCTCGTCCACTATATCCGGGAGACGGTCGGGCTCACCGGCACCCACGTCGGCTGCGACACCAGCCAGTGCGGCGCCTGCACGATCCTCATGAACGGCCAGGCGGTGAAGGCGTGCACGCTGTTCGCGGTGCAGGCCGACGGCGCGAAGATCATGACCATCGAGGGGCTCGCCAAGAACGGCGAGCTGCACCCGATCCAGCAGGGCTTCTGGGAGAAGCACGGCCTGCAGTGTGGCTTCTGCACGCCGGGCATGATCCTGGCCGCCTACCAGATGCTGGAGCGGTACCCCACGCCGTCCGAGGAGCAGATCCGCCACCAGCTGGAGGGCAACCTCTGCCGCTGCACCGGCTACCACAACATCGTCAAGGCGATCCAGTGGGCGGCCGAGCACATGGCCGCCGGGAAGAAGTGAGGCGGCACCATGGCGGCTACTGTTGAGCGCCTGATCGGCAAGTCGATCAAGCGGCGCGAGGACCCCCGGTTCATTACCGGCCGCGGGACATACGTCGACGACCTGAAGATGCCCGGCACGACCTACGCTGTCTTCGTCCGCAGCCCCCACGCCTTCGCCAAGATCAAGAAGATCGACACCGCCGCCGCCGCCAAGCACCCGGGGGTGGTGGCGATCTTCACGGGCGCCGACATGACCGGCGTGAACTCGCTGCCGTGCGGCTGGCTGCTGCCCGAGCTGAAGGTCCCGCCGCACATGCCGCTGGCCGGCGGCGCCGCCCGCTACGTGGGCGATCCGGTGGCGGTGGTGATCGCCAACACGCAGGATGCGGCCCAGGACGCGGCCGACAAGGTCAAGGTGACGTGGGAGCCGCTGGCGGCGGTCAGCGCCACCGACAAGGCCACGGCGGCCGGCTCGCCGCAGATCCACGAGGTCGCGCCGTCCAACGTCGCCTTCAAGTGGCAGATCGGTGACGCCGCCGCGGTCGAGGCCGCCTTCCGGGGCGCCACCGTGGTGAAGAAGCGCATCGTCAACCAGCGGCTGATCGCCAACCCGATGGAGCCGCGGGCGTGCCTGGCCCGCTACGACGACGCGACCGGCGACCTCACGCTGTGGGTGACCTCGCAGAACCCCCACGTCCATCGGCTGCTGATGGCGGCCTTCGTGCTGGGCATCCCCGAGCACAAGGTGCGGGTCATCGCCCCCGACGTGGGCGGCGCCTTCGGCTCCAAGATCTTCCTCTACAACGAGGAGACGATCTGCTCGTGGGCGACCCGGAAGATCAAGCGGCCGGTGCGGTGGACGTCCACGCGGCGCGAGGCGTTCCAGACCGACGCTCACGGCCGCGACCACGTGACCGAGGCCGAGATGGGCTTCACTCGCGAGGGCAAGATCGTCGGCCTGCGCGTGAAGACGATCGCCAACCTGGGCGCCTATCTCTCGACGTTCGCGCCGGCGGTGCCGACCTATCTCTACGCGACGCTGCTCAACGGCGTATACGAGATGCCGGCCATCCACGCCGACGTCACCGGCGTCTTCACCAACACGGTACCGGTGGACGCCTACCGCGGCGCCGGCCGGCCCGAGGCCGCCTATCTGCTCGAGCGGATGATCGAGGCGGGCGCGGCCGCGCTCAAGATGGACTGCGCCGAGCTGCGCCGGAAGAACTTCATCCCGAAGTTCGACAACGGCTACCAGACCAAGGTCGCGCTCAGCTACGACAGCGGCAACTACGGCGCGGCGTTCGACAAGCTGCTCGCGATGCTGGACTACCGGAAGTTCCGGGCCGATCAGGAGGCGGCGCGCAAGCAGGGCCGCCTGATGGGGATCGGCTTCTCGACCTACATCGAAGCGTGCTCGATCGCGCCGTCCAAGGTCGTCGGCTCGCTCGGCGCCCAGGCCGGCCTCTACGAGTCGGGCAAGGTCCGCGTGCACCCGACCGGGGGTGTGACGGTCTACACCGGCTCGCACTCGCACGGGCAGGGGCACGAGACGACGTTCTCGCAGCTGGTGGCCGACGAGCTGGGCATCCCGATGGAGCAGATCGAGATCGTCCACGGCGACACCGGCGCCATTCCGTTCGGCATGGGCACCTACGGCAGCCGCTCGGCTTCGGTCGGGGGCACGGCCCTGCTGATGTCGCTGAGAAAGATCAAGGAGAAGGGCAAGAAGATCGCGGCGCACCTGCTGGAGGCCTCGCCGGACGACATGGAGTACGCCAACGGCCAGTTTCAGGTGAAGGGCGCGCCCGGCAAGGCGATACCCTTCGGCCAGGTGGCGCTGACGGCGTACGTGCCCCACAACTATCCCGAGGGGTTGGAGCCCGGGCTGGAGGAGACGTCGTTCTACGATCCGTCGAACTTCTGCTTCCCGTTCGGCGCCCACGCCTGCGTGGTTGAGGTCGAACGCGACACCGGTCACGTGAAGATCTTGCGGTACCTGGCGGTGGACGACGTGGGCAACGTGATGAACCCGATGATCGTGGACGGCATGGTCCACGGCGGCATCGCCCAGGGCGTCGGCCAGGCCCTGTGGGAAGGCGCCGTCTACGACGGGGGCCAGCTGGTGAGCGGCAGCATGATGGACTACGCGATGCCCAGGGCCGACATGCTGCCGATGTACGAGACCGACCGCACCGTGACCCCGACGCTGGTCAATCCGCTGGGCGTCAAGGGCGCCGGCGAGACCGGCACCATCGCCTCCACCCCCGCCGTCGTCAACGCCGTGATCGACGCGCTGGCGCCACTCGGCGTCGACCACATCGAGACGATGCCGCTCAATGCCGAGCGCGTCTGGAACGCCATCAAGAACGCCAAGCGGTCATAGGAGAGCGCACAATGTATCCAGCCGCGTTCGAGTATCACGCGCCCAAGACGGTCAAGGACGCGCTCAAGCTGGTGGCCAAGCTGGACGACGCCAAGTTCCTGGCCGGCGGCCACAGCCTGGTGCCGATGATGAAGCTGCGCCTGGCCCAGCCCAAGAACCTGATCGACCTCGGCAAGGTGAGTGGGCTCACCGGCATCAAGGAAGCCAAGGGCGTGATCACGGTGGGCGCCATGACGACCCACTGGGAGGTCGAGTCCTCGAAGGCCCTGAAGTCGAAGGTCCCGGTCGTGTCCGAGACCGCCGCGGTCATCGGCGACCCGGCCGTGCGCAACAAGGGCACGATCGGCGGCTCGCTGGCCCACGCCGACCCCGCCGCCGACATGCCGGCCACGGCCATCGCGCTTGGCTTCGAGTTCGTCTGCGAGGGCGCCAAGGGCAAGCGCACGGTGAAGGTCGACGGCTGGTTCCAGGGGCTGATGGAGACCGCGCTGAAGGACAACGAGCTGCTGACGCAGATCCGCGTCCCCGTGTGGCCGGCCGGCAGCGGTGCGGCCTATCTCAAGTTCCCGCACCCCGCCTCGCGGTTCGCGATCGTCGGCGTGTGCGCGGCGGTGACGCTCGACAAGAGCGGCACCTGCACGAAGGCCGGGGTCGGCGTGACCGGCGCCGGCAGCGTGGCCGTGCGGGCCAAGGGTGTGGAGGCCGCGCTCGTCGGCAAGCGGCTGGACGCGGCGACGATCGAGGCCGCCGCCCAGAAGGCGGCCGAGGGCGTGGACGTGCAGGCCGACCTGCAGGGCTCGGTCGAGTACAAGTCGCACCTGTGCCGCGTCTTCGCCCGGCGCGCGATCGAGGCCGCGGTCAAGAGGGCTCGCGGGTAACACACCCAAGACGGATGCCTGAGTCCGAAGGGGCGGCGCGCCGCCCCTTCGGAGTTTTTGGAGCCCGCAGTGGAAGTGGTGACGCTTCAAGCCCTCAAAGCGATCCTTCTGATTTTGCCGGGGTTGATCTCGCTCCGCGTCAAAGCTGCGCGATCAATTTCGTCACCGAGCAAACCGCTCAACGCTGCAATCGACGGCCTGGTCCTCACGCTGGTCGATCACGCGGCGCTTGCGACCATCAAGATCGTCGCCGCTGCCGCTCTCCCCACCCGGCTCCTTGAGGCCGTTCGACACCTGTCACGAAGCCTCGTTGAGTCGTCCGGCTTGCCGCCGGAGATCGGGCAACAGTTCGCTGCCTCCGATCATCCGAGTGGAGCTATGGGCTCCTGGGGCACGTGATAACATGACTTCGGGAGGATCGGTGAATGCCTGAGCAGCGAGCGACGACGCGAGTGACCGAGGCCAAGCGCGTACCGGTTGAGAAGGCTCTCGGTCGAGGGCCGGTAGGTCCTCCCCCGGCGCGGGTCAATCCCGCCCCGCAGGCGTCGTCCGATAGGGGATCAAGCGCCTCCAGCAAGAAGTAGGACCGCTTGCCGCCTATCCCAGAACGACCAGTCCTCCCTCGTTGATTGCGGCGGTAGTGCTTGCGGCGGGCTTTGCACGGCGAATGGGCCGCCAGAAATTGCTCTTGGAGCTGCGCGGCAAGCCCGTCGTGCGATGGAGCGTTGAAGCGATGGTTCCGCACGTCGGCGATGTCGTGGTCGTGACGGGGCAGGACGATGAGGGGGTGCGAGCGGCGCTCGAGGGGTTGGCGGTGCGCTTCGCCGTCAATCCGCGGCCGCAGGCGGGGCAGGGCTCGTCCATCGCAGTCGGGATGGCGGCGCTCAAGCCGTGGACGTCCTCGGTTCTGATCGCGCTCGGTGATCAGCCGCGGCTGCCGGGGGGCGTGATCCAGGCGCTTGTGCAGGCGCGCGAGCAGACCGGCAAGGCGATCGCGGTGCCGGTGTATCGCGGCACCCAGGGGACGCCGGTGCTGTTCGCCGCCGAGGTCTTCGGCGAGCTCGGCGCGCTCGACGGCGATGCCGGCGCCAGGTCCGTGGTGCAGGCGCGCCCGGAGCGCGTGGCGCGCGTGCCGATCGACGCGCCGATGCCGCTCGACGTCGACACGCCCGAGGACTACGCGCGTCTTCATGTACAATAGCCACCCGTGCGCGAAGAGATCCGCAAGATCCAGTCGCTGATGGAGGCGGCCGAGTACGTCACCGACGCTCCGGTGGCGACCTCGGTGCACCTGGCCCTCAGCCTCCGCAAGCCGCTGCTCATCGAGGGCCATGCGGGCGTCGGCAAGACCGAGGTGGCCAAGGTCATGGCCCGGATGCTGGAGACCAACCTCATCCGGCTGCAATGCTACGAGGGCCTCGACGCCGCGACCGCGTTGTACGAGTGGAACTACCAGAAGCAGCTCCTGCACATCAAGCTGCACGAGAGCTCCCACCGCGCGGTCGATCAGGAAGAGCAGGAGATTTTCTCCGAGCCCTTCCTGCTCAAGCGGCCGCTGCTGCAGGCCATCACGCAGGAGCGTTCGCCGGTGCTGCTGGTGGACGAGGTCGACCGCGCCGACGAGGAGTTCGAGGCGTTCATGCTCGAGATCTTCTCGGACTGGCAGGTGACGATTCCGGAGATCGGCACCATCAAGGCCACGCACCCGCCGCACGTCATCCTGACCTCCAACCGGACGCGCGAGCTCAGCGACGCGCTCCGGCGCCGCTGCCTCTACCTGTGGATCGACTATCCGCCCTACGACAAGGAGGTCGCGATCGTCGAGCGCAAGGTGCCGGGGATCAACGCGCGGCTAGCCAAGGAGATCGGGCGCTTCATGGAATCGCTGCGCCGGGTGCGGCTGGCCAAGGTGCCCGGCGTCGCGGAGTCGCTCGACTGGGCCCAGGCGCTGACCGGGTTGCACGCCGACCACCTGGACGAGACCCTCGTCACCGAGACGCTCGGCTGCATCCTCAAGGACGCCGACGACATCAAGCGCTTCAAGGCGGAGGTGGGGAAGGCCGGCCTGGCGCCGTTCCTTCAGGTCCCCGGCTAGTGCCGGGCCGCGCGCTGTCGTCCGCCGTCGTCCGCTTCGCCGCGCTGCTGCGCCGCCAGTCGCTGCCGATCACCCCTCGCCAGGCCATCGAGGCCGTCCGGGCGCTCGATTTTCTCGACCTGGGCGACCGCCATGAGGTCTACCTCGGCCTGCGCGCCCTGCTCGTCACCCGGCCGGAAGAGGCGACGATCTTCGACCGCTGCTTCGAGGCCTTCTGGCGGACCCGCTCCGAGGCCGACGAGGTGGCCGAGGCGCTGGCGGGGCCGTCCATGCCCGGCGATGCGCCAGAGGCCCCCCTCGACAGCCAGGGGGCGCGAAAGGAGCGGCTGGAGCTCGAGGGGTGGGGCGAGGAGGACGGGGCGGACGATGGCGGCGAGCCGCTCGGCGTGCCGGTGGCCTCCGAGATGGAAGCGCTGGCCACGCGCGACTTCTCGACCTTCAACCCCGATCAGCTCGACGAGCTGCTGCGGGTGACCGTGCAGATCGCCCGGCGTCTGGCCCGTCGGGTGAGCCGCCGGCGGCGGCCGGTGCGCCGGCGCGGGCGGATCGACCTCCGGCGGACGCTGCGGGCCAACCTCACGCGGGGCGAGATCATCGAGCTGCGGTATCGGCAGCGCAAGCGGCGCAAGGTCAAGCTGGTGCTGCTGTGCGACGTCTCCGGCTCGATGGACCTTTACAGTCGCTTCCTGCTGCAGTTCCTCTTCGCCCTGCAGCACGTCTTCTCCCGCGTGGAGACGTTCACGTTCTCGGTACACCTGACCCGGGTCACCGAGTACCTGCGCGCGCGCTCCTATCGTGAGGTGCTGCGGCGGCTGCAGCACGTGCGCGACTGGTCGGGGGGCACGCGCATCGGCGAGTCGCTGGCCGAGTTCAACCGCCACTGGTCGCACCTGGTGGACCGCCGGAGCATCGTCATCCTGCTCTCCGACGGCTGGGACACCGGCGACCCCGAGGTGCTGGCCACCGAGCTGCTCCGGATCAAGCGCCGGGCGGGGCGGGTCATCTGGCTCAACCCGCTGCTGGGCAACCCGTCGTACCAGCCGTTGACGCGCGGCATGGCCGCCGCGTTGCCGCTGGTCGATCACTTCGCCGCCGCCCACAACCTTGCCGCCCTGCGCGAGCTCGCCGATCGCCTGCATCTGTAGGGTTTCGCCGCGTTCCGTTTTGCCTCCGGCGAGCGTATGATTGAGCCCGTGACGGAACCCTTCGAACACATTGATGAATTGCGGAAGTCTCAGGGCAGGGTGGCCGTCGCCACTCTGGTCAACACCCACGGCACCACGCCGCGCAAGGAAGGCGCGAAGATGGTCGTGGGCGAGCACGGCGACATCGTGGGCTCGGTCACCATCGGCGGCTGTGTCGACGCGCAGGTCATCGAGGAAGCCGAAGACGCCCTGAGCAGCATGCGCCCGCGCTTGCTGGAGCTGAACCTCGGCGACGAGGAAGCGTGGGAGATCGGCCTCACCTGCGGCGGCACCATCGAGGTCTTCGTCGAGCCGCTGGCGCTCGATCGCAGTGACGACGTCGCCGCCCGATTCTACGATCGCGTGCACACCCACTCGCGCGCCGGCGGCCGCGGCGCCATCGTCACGCGTCTCGAGGGTGGCAGCGGCAAGCTGCTCGTCCTCGACGACGGCACCGTCGAGGGGACCTTCGGCGACGCGTTCCTGGACGCGCGCTTCGTCGCCGAGGCGCGCACCGCCATCGCCGCCGGCGCCTCCCGCACGCTGTTCCTCGAGGGCGTCCGCGCGTTCGCGGAGGTGGTGACGCCGCCCTCGCTGCTGCTGGTGATCGGCGCCAGCCACGTCGCCATGCCCCTCATGACGCTGGCGCGGACGCTCGGCTATCGCACCGCGGTGATCGACGGGCGGCCCCGCTTCGCGACGCGCGAGCGCTTCCCCGACGTCGACGACCTCAAGATCGGGATCCCGTCCGAGCTGGTCACCGGTTACCCGCTCATGCCCACGACCGCGCTGGTGCTGGTGGCCCACGACTACAAGTACGACCTGCCGGTGCTGCGCCACGCGCTGGCGAGCACGGTGGGCTACATCGGGATGCTCGGCTCGGCCCGGCGCGGGGCCGCCATCCTGAAGCTCCTGCGCGAGGAAGGCGTGGACGAGGCGAGCCTGGCCCGCGTGCGCGTGCCGATCGGCCTCGACCTCGGCTCCCGCAGCGCCCCCGAGATCGCCCTGGCGGTGCTGGCCGAGATCCAGATGGTCCGCACTGGCGCGAGCGGCCAGCCCATGAGCACTCGGAAGCGCTCCGAGTGAAAGCCATTGCTCAGCGGCGAGAGACGGCGGGCCTCGACGTCCTCGTCGACCGCGTCCTTTGCCACGACGTTCGCGACGCCGCCGGCAAGGTGGCCGCGCCCAAGGGCGCGCGCATCGACGCGGCCGTCGCGCGGACCCTGCTCAGCGTGCCGTGGGAGGAGATCCATCTGCTCGCGCTCGAGCCGGGCGACGTGCACGAGGAGGAGGCGGGGCGGCGCCTGGCCGGGGCGGTGGTGGGTGACGGCGTGGAGGCGCGCGGCTACTCGGGCGGGCAGTGGACGCTGGCCGCGACCCGGCGAGGGCTGCTGCGCATCCGCACGGCCGCGCTCACCGAGGTGAACGCGCAGCCGGGCATGTCGGTCTTCACGCTCTTCGACGGCCAGCCGGTCGAGCCGGGAGAGGCCGTCGCCAAGGCCAAGATCACGCCGCTCGCCATTCCTGAGACGACGATGCAGGCGGTGGAGACGGTGGCCCGCGCCGCCGGGGGCGTGATCGGCGTCGCCGGCTTCCGGCCGGCCACGGTCGGCGCGGTGGCGCGCGAGAGCCTCGACGCCCGCCAGCGCGCGCGCTTCGAGTCCGCCCTGAAGCAGAAGATCGACTGGCTCGGCGGCCGCCTGTTGCCGGTGCGATTTGCCGGCGTCTCGGACCGCTCGGTGGCCGAGGAGGTGCGGGCGCTGCGCAAGGAGGGCGCCGACGTGCTGATCGTGGCCGGCGCCTCGGCGCTGGATCCGCTCGACCCGGTCTTCGGCGGCCTCACGCTGCTCGGCGCGACGATGGAGCGTCACGGCGCGCCCGCGCATCCCGGCAGCCTGCTCTGGCTCGCCCGGTGGGAGGGCGCCCCCGTGCTCGGCATGCCCACCTGCGGGATGTTCTCGCAGGCGACGACGTTCGACCTGGTGCTGCCGCGCCTGTTGGCCGGCGAGACGATCGGCAACCGCGAGCTGGCCGCGCTCGGCCACGGGGGCTTCCTCTCGCGGGAGATGGCCTATCGCTTCCCGCCGTACCGGGCCAACGCGGCCCGCGGGGAGCTGGAGTGACGCCGGCGACGCGCACCGGCCTCTACAGCGACACGATCCGCGAGCGCTGGCGCCAGCCGCGCTTCCGGGGCGAGCTGCCGGGGGCGACGGCGGTGGCCGAGGACGTGAACCCGCTCTGCGGGGACCGCGTACGGATGATGCTCCGGCTGCGCGACGGCGCCATCGACGCCGTCCGCTACGCCGGCGACTCCTGCGCCATCTGCTCGGCGTCGGCCGACGTCCTCGCCGAGCTGATCGAGGGACGGCTCACCGTCGAGGCCGCGAAGGTGACGAGCGAGGACGTCCTGGCCGTGCTGCAGGCCGACATCCGCCCGACCCGGATGCGGTGCGTGACGCTGCCGTTCACCGTTCTCCAGAAGGCGCTGCAGCCATGAGACTCGACGCCAAGACGCGCGGCGATTTCCCCATCCTCGAGCGGATCGTCAACGGCCACCGGCTCGTGTATCTCGACTCGGCGGCCTCGAGCCAGAAGCCGCGCACGGTCATCGAGGCCATGTCGCAGTACTACGCGACGACCCACGCCAACGTCCATCGCTCGATCCACACGCTCGGCGAGGAGGCGACGGCGCTGTACGAGCTGGCGCGCGACCGGGTGCAGCGCTTCATCGGCGCCGCCAGCCGCGAGGAGGTCGTCTTCACGCGCGGCACCACGGACGGGATCAACCTCGTCGCGGACGCGGTCGGGCGGACGCTGCGGCCGGGGGACGAGATCCTCATCACCGACCTCGAGCATCACTCCAACATCATCCCGTGGCAGATGGCCGCTCGGGACCGCGGCGCCACGGTGCGATCGGTCCCAGTCACGGACGAGGGCCTCCTCGACCTGGAGGCGTTCGAGCGGCTACTGGGGCCACGCACGCGCGTCGTCGCCTTCGCCCACGTGTCGAACGTCCTCGGCACAATCCTGCCCGTCGCCCACCTGGCCGCCCGGGCGCGACAGCTCGGGGCCCTCACGGTGGTGGACGGCGCTCAGGCGGCGCCTCATCTGCCGCTCGATATGTCATCGCTGGAATGTGACTTCTACACGTTCTCCTCTCACAAGATGCTGGGGCCGACGGGCGTCGGTGTCCTGTGGGGCCGCCGGGCGGCGCTGGAGGTGCTGGAGCCGACCCGGGGTGGCGGCGAGATGATCAAGGAGGTCTGGATCGACCGGGCGCAGTGGAACGATCTGCCCTGGCGCTTCGAGCCGGGGACGCCGCCGATCGCCGAGGCCGTCGGGCTCATGGCCGCCGTCGAGTACCTCGAGAAGCTCGGCATGGAGCGCGTGGCCGAGCACGAGCGCGCGCTGGCGCGGCAGACGGTCGAGGTCCTGCAGGTCATTCCCGGCGTGAGGGTGTACGGGCCGCGGGCCTCGGTGGACCGGGGTGCCGTCGTGGCGTTCAGCGTCGAGGGCCTCCATCCCCACGACGTCGCCGCGCTGCTCGATCAGGAGGGCATCGCGGTGCGCGCCGGGCATCACTGTGCCCAGCCGCTCATGCGCTCGCTCGGCGTCGTCGGCACGGCCCGGGCCAGCTTCTCCGTCTACAGCTCGTCCGAGGAGGTCTCGCTCCTCGCCCACGCCCTGGCCTCGCTGCACACGCGGCTCTGAGCCGCATGGCGCCGCCGCGTCCGCGCGACCCCTTCGTCTCTCCCCGGTTCGGGCAGATCGCGACCTTCATGCTGCTGCCCGCCGCCGACTCGCCGGCCGGCCTGGACGTGGCGCTGCTGGGCGTGCCGTACGACGGCGGCACGTCGTACCGCGCCGGAGCCCGGTTCGGGCCGCGCGCGGTGCGCGAGCAGTCCTCGCTCATCCGGCCGTGGAACCCGGTCCTCAAGGTCCACCCCTTCGATCGCCTGCGCGTGGCCGACTGCGGCGACGTGGACGTGGTGCCGATCTCCATCGAGCGCACGCACGTGGCGATCGAGCAGCGGATCGACGCCGTGCTGGCGGCCGGCGCCCGGCCGCTCTGCGTGGGCGGCGATCACTCGATCACGCTGCCGATCCTGCGAGCGCTGGCCCGCCGCCACGGCCGCCTCGGCGTCGTGCACTTCGACGCGCACCCCGACACCTGGGACGAGTACTTCGGCAGCAAGCTCTTCCACGGCACGCCTTTCCGCCGGGCCGTGGAGGAGGGGCTGATCGACACGAAGCGCTTCGTGCAGGTCGGCATCCGCGGACCGCTCTACGGGCCCGAGGACTTCGCGTTCCACGACGAGCACGGCATCGAGGTGCTGCGCATCGAGCCGATCAAGGAGAACGGCCTGCCGTGGGCCGCCGAGCGGCTGGCCCGGCTGCGCGGCGCGCCGCTCTACTGCTCGTTCGACATCGACGCGCTCGATCCCGCCTACGCGCCGGCCACCGGCACGCCGGAGGTCGGCGGTCTGACGTCGTGGGAGGCGCTGAGCCTGGTGCGCTCGCTGGCCGGCACCTCGCTGGTCGGCGCCGACGTGGTGGAGGTCTCGCCGCCCTACGACGGGCCCGGGCAGATCACCTCGCTGATGGCTGCCAACCTCGCCTTCGAGCTGCTGGGCGTCATGGCGCTCGGGCGATGACGCGCGTGCTCGCGGCGCTGCTCGTGCTCGCGGCGGCCGGCGCCGTGCTGCCGGCGCCGGCGTCGGCGGCTGCGCCGGTCGCCACCATCCAGCTCGACGGCGTGATCAGCCCGGTGACCGTGCGGCTGGTGGAGGCCGCGCTCGCGCGCGCCCAGAGCGAGGGGGCCGGCGCGCTGGTGATCCAGCTCGACACGCCGGGCGGGCTCGAGCGCTCGATGCGCGTGATCTGCCAGCGCCTGCTCAACGCCGAGATCCCGGTGATCGTCTACGTCGCCCCCACCGGCGGCCGGGCGGCCTCGGCCGGCGTGTTCATCACGATGGCGGCGCACGTGGCGGCCATGGCCCCGGCCACCAACATCGGCGCCGCCCACCCGGTGGCGCTCGGCGGCGGCGTCGACAAGGAGAGCATGAAGAAGATCGAGAACGACGCCGCCGCGTTCGCCCGCACCATCGCCGTCGAGCGGGGGCGCAACGCCGAGTGGGCGGAGAAGGCCGTGCGGCAGTCGGTGTCGATCACCGAGCGCGAGGCGGTGAAGCTGAAGGTGGTCGACCTGGTGGCCGACTCGCTGCCCGACCTGCTCGACAAGATCGACGGCCGCGTCGTGAAGACGACCAAGGGGCCGGTAACGCTGCAGACGCGTGGCGCCGTCGTGAAGGCCATCGAGGTCGGCTTCCGCGACCGGGTGCTCAACGTCATCACCGATCCCAACGTCGCCTACATCCTGATGATGCTCGGCATGCTCGGGCTCTTCTTCGAGCTGTCGAACCCGGGCGTCATCCTGCCCGGCGTCATCGGCGGCATCTCGCTGATCCTGGCCTTCTTCGCGATGCAGAGCCTGCCGATCAACTACGCCGGGCTGCTGCTGATCCTGTTCGGGATCGTGCTGCTGATCGCCGAGATCAAGGTCGTCAGCCACGGCGTGCTGGCGGTGGGCGGCATCGTGGCGCTGGCGCTCGGCTCGCTGATGCTCTTCGACGCCCCCGAGATCGGCTTCCGCGTGTCGTGGTGGGTGATCCTGCCCACGGTCGGCGCCACCGCCGGCATGTTCCTGGTCGCCGTCGCCGCCGGCCTGCGTGCCCTGAGCGCCAGCTCCCCGGTGGGAGGATCGGCCCTGGTCGGCCAGACCGGTGTCGCCCGGGGTGCGCTCAACCCCGAGGGGCAGGTGCTCGTGCGGGGCGAGCTGTGGCGGGCGGTGGCTCGGGGCGCGCCGGTGGCGGAGGGCGCGAGGGTCCGCGTGGTCGACGCGAATGGGCTGACGCTCACCGTCGAGAAGGCAGAAGAGGGAGGGGCTTCATGAACCTCGATTCGCTGCTCATGGTCGCTGGAGTGATCGTGGTGCTGTTCGTTCTGGGCTCGTTGTTCCGCGTCATCCCCGAGTACGAACGCGTGATCATCTTCCGGCTCGGACGCCGGACGAAGGCGATCTTCAACCCCGGCGGGGAGGGCAACGGCCCCGGCCTGGTCATGCTGGTGCCCTTCATCGACAAGATCCGGCAGCGCATCAGCCTGCGCACGGTCGCCACCGACGTGCCGCCCCAGGACGTCATCACCCGCGACAACGTCTCGATCAAGGTCAACGCGGTGATCTTCTTCCGCGTCATCAATCCCGAGCAGGCTTTCCTGTCGGTCGAGGACTACATGTACGCGACCTCCCAGCTGGCCCAGACGACGCTGCGCAGCGTGCTCGGCCAGATGGAGCTCGACGACCTGCTGGCCGCCCGCGACAAGGTGAACCTGCAGCTGCAGCGGATCATCGACGAGCACACCGAGCCGTGGGGCGTGAAGGTCTCGACGGTGGAGGTCAAGCAGATCGACCTGCCCCAGGACATGCAGCGCGCGATGTCCAAGCAGGCCGAGGCCGAGCGCGAGCGCCGGGCCAAGGTCATCAACGCCGAGGGCGAGTTCCAGGCCGCCGCCAAGCTCGGCGAGGCCGCCGAGGTGCTCATGCGCTTCCCCGTCGCCGTCCAGCTCCGCTATCTGCAGACGATGCGGGAGATCGCCTCCGAACGGAACACCACCACGTTCTTCCCGCTGCCGATGGACCTGATCGGCCCGCTGCTCAACCGGATCGGCAGCGGCGGTGACGGCGGCCACAAGCCGTGAGCGAGGTTGGCGTGCCCGCGACGGCCATGTAGAATACGAGGGCTTCACTCCGGGTCCGGGGGGTTAGCTCAGTTGGGAGAGCGCGGCGTTCGCAACGCCGAGGTCGAGGGTTCGAATCCCTTACCCTCCACCATTCAATAGCACGCGGGTTTCGGAGCAGATCGCAGCAGCGGTTGGCTGGGGCTGCGATTGGTTGCGAGATCCACCTCGTGATCTTCGGCCGGTCGGGGTGCAGTAGGCTCCGGCCGGCCGTCGTCTATCCGGTCACCTGAGCGTGCGCCCGACGCCAGCTACGCGGGCCGGGGGCGGGTCAGCAGGCGGTCGAGGTGATTGGCGAAGAGCTGGCGGTTGCTCTGGTCGAACGGCGCCGGGCCGCCGATGATGTCGCCGGTCGAGCGCAACTCCTGCATGAGGTTGCGCACGGCGAGGCGCTCGCGGACGTTGTCCTCCGAGTAGAGATCTCCGCGCGGGTCGAGCGCGTGCGCGCCGCGCGGGATCACCGCGGCGGCGAGCGGGATGTCGGCGGTGATCACCAGATCCCCAGGCTGCACCTGTTGAACGATCCAGTGGTCGGCCACGTTGAAGCCCGGCGCCACCCTGACACTCTTGATGAAGGGCGAAGGGGGAGTACGGAGCGGCGTGTTGGCGACCAGCGTCGTCAGGACCTGCGCGCGCTCGGCGGCCCGGAACAGGATCTCCTTGATGACCTGGGGGCACGCATCGGCGTCAACCCAGATCCGCACTCAGTGCCTGCCCACGGTCATGGATGGCGGGCCCCCCGGCCAGATTCTAGGCTACTCGCGCGCTCTATCTTCGCGCCATCGTGGCACTCGTCGTGAGCCAGGGGCGGGGTTATTTGCCTATCCTTTCGGTCTGACGGCCAGTATGCTGGCCGCCAGCATATTGTGGCATCGGCTTTGCCCCGGCACGTCGCCGGGACCGGACGAGAAGAGGCCTATCTCTTCCAAGGGGCACGACGTGGCCGAGCCTGAGCAACGAGGATTCTTCCGCGTTGTTTCGATCCTGCTCCTGATCCTTCTCGCCTGCGCGTTGCAGCCGGTCACGCTGGCGGCGGAAGCCACGCCGCGCGGCGGTGGTCCGATGCCGATGGTATTCGAGCCGAACCAGGGTCAGGCCGAGGCTGTCGTGAAGTTCCTGGCGCGTGGCCGCGGGTACGGGCTCTTCCTCACGCCGACGGAGACCGTCCTCGTGCTGGCCCCCGCGGGGCCCGGGCGGGTGCGCGGGCCCCAGGCCGTTGGCCCGGCCGCGGAGCCGGTCGTCGTACGGATGCGGCTGATCGGCGCCGATCCGGCGGCGGCGATCGCCGGCGTCGATCCGTTGCCGGGCCGCGCGTACTACCTGCTGGGCGATCGCGACCACTGGCGCCTCTCGGTTCCGTCGTTCGCGCGCGTGCAGTACACCGGCGTGTACCCTGGCGTGAGCCTCGTCTTCTACGGCACCGAGCGCCAGCTCGAGTACGATTTCGTGATCGCCCCGGGCGCCGACCCTGCCGCCGTCGCCCTGGCCTTCGACGGTGCTGACGGCGTGCGGCTGGACGGTGACGGTGATCTGCTGCTGGCGACCGGCGCCGGCGAGATCCGGCTGCACCGACCCGTCATCTATCAGGAAACCGGCGGTGAGCGCCGCCCCGTCGAGGGCGGCTACGTGCTCGACGGTGACCGCGTGCGATTTCGCGTGGCCGCCTGGGACGCCTCGCGCCCGCTCGTGATCGACCCGGTGCTCGGCTACTCCACCTTCCTCGGCGGATCCTCGAGCGACCAGGGCTTCGGCATCGCGGTGGACAGCGCCGGCAATGCCTACGTCACCGGCAGCACGATCTCGTCGAACTTCCCGGTGTCGTCGGCGCCGGTGCGGGCGACGCGCGCCGGCGCGACGGACGTGTTCGTGACCAAGCTCAGCCCGGGTGGGACGCTGCTCTACTCGACGTTCCTCGGTGGCAGCGGCGACGACGCCGGCAATGCGATCGCGGTGGATGCCGCCGGCAATGCCTACGTGGCCGGGACGACGAACTCCACGGGCTTCCCGGTCCAGGGGGCGTTCCAGTCCACGCTGCGCGGCGGGAACGACGCGTTCGTTGCCAAGCTCGATCCCAGCGGCAGCACGCTCGTCTACTCCACGTATCTCGGAAGCAACACGGACGACACGGCCAACGGCATCGCCCTGGACGCGGCCGGCAACGCCTACGTGACGGGATCGACGGCCTCCGCCGGCTTTCCGAACAACGGCGCGGTCACGTGCCTGGGGACGAAGAGCACCGGGGACGACGCCTTCATCCTCCGACTCGACGCCTCGGGCGCTACCGTCGACTACTGCCGGTTCGTCGGCGGCTCGGGCATCGACTCCGGCCAGGGCATCGCGGCCGATGCCGCCGGCAACGTCTGGTTCGTCGGAGCCACCACCTCGAGCAACCTCCCGCTCGTGGCGGCCGTGCAGCCGATCTTTGGTGGGCGTAGCGACGGGTTCGTCGGCAAGCTGGATCCGACCGGCGCCGTGGTGTACCTGACGTACCTCGGGGGCACCGGCGCGGACCTGGCGTTCGCGGTGGACGTCGACGCGGCCGGCAACGCCTACGTGACGGGATCGACGGACTCGATCGACTTCCCGACGGTCGCCCCGCTGCAGCCGGTGCTCGGTGGCGGCGACGACGCGTTCGTCGCCAAGCTGAACGCGGCGGGCAGCGCGGTGGTGTTCGCGACGTACCTGGGCGGCAGCGGCGACGACGCCGGCAACGGCATCGCGGTGCATCCCGGTGATTCGAGCGTCAGCGTCTACGTCGCCGGATCGACCGAATCGGTGAACTTCCCGACGGTGTCACCGATCCAGCCCGGGCTTGCCGGCCGCATCGACGCGTTCGTCGCGAGGCTCAACCCCGCCGGCAGCGCGCTGGTCCTGTCGACATATCTCGGAGGCGCCGGCGACGACGTTGCCCAGGCCATCGCGGTGGACGCCGACGGCGTCGTCTACCTCACCGGCTCGACCAACTCAACCGCGTTCCCGACGGCGACGCCGATCCAGAACGCCGCCGGCCTCCTCGACGCCTTCGTGACGCAGATCGCCGAAGGCGGGATCGTCCAGTTCACGGCTGCCAGCTACCAGGTGGCCGAGAACGCCGGGAGCGTGACCGTCTCGGTCCAGCGCACGGGCGACCTCAGCGGGGTGGCAACCGTGGATTTCGTCATCGGCGGCGGGACCGCGACGGCCGGAGTGGACTACACCGTGGCCGCGGCGACAGGCACATTGATCTTCACACCCGGCCAGCTCGTCAAGACCCTCGCGATCACGATCGTGCCCGACACGCTGAGCGAGGGCGACGAGACGGTGAATTTGACGCTCCAGAACCCGGGCGGCGGCGCGGTACTCGGGGCTAGGAGGCAAGCCACCCTCACCATCCTGGACGACGAGCCGCACTTCAGCTCCATGACCTACGAAGTGGCCGAGAATCGGGGCCCCGCGGTCATCACGGTGGTCCGCTCGGGCTCGCTCACGGGGCCGGTGATGGTGCAGTTCGCGACTGCCCCCGGGGGGAGCGCGACCGCTGGAGTGGACTACACCGTGGTCAACCAGACGCTCACGTTCAACCCCGGCATCCGCACCGTGACGGTGTTGGTTCCCATCCTGAACGACGCCCTTGCCGAGGGCAACGAGACGGTGAACCTGACGCTGACGGGCGGCGGTGCGGCCGTGCTGACGATCGTGGACGACGAGCCGACGGTCTCGTTCACCTCCAGTACGTTCACGGTGACAGAGGGCATGGCGACCGCGCTCATCACCGTCCGGCGCACTGGCACGACGACGGGCACGGTCACGGTCGACTTCGTGACGGAGGTGGGCACGGCCACGGCGGGGCTCGACTACACGCCGGTTGCCCAGACGATCACATTCGGCCCCGGGGTGACGACACGCACGGTGGCTATTCCGATCATCAACGACACGCTGGACGAGGACCCGAGCGAGACCGTCCCGCTGCGGCTGATGAATCCGACCGGCGCCACCCTTGGCGCGCTCGACACGGCGACGCTGACCATCGTGGACAACGACGTGGCGGGGATGGTGCAGTTCAGCCAGGCTCTGTACACGGTGAGCGAGACGGCCGCATTTGCGACGATCGTTGTCACCCGCAGCGGCGGGGCCGCGTCCGGGGTCACCGTGGACTACCTGACGACCGACGGCACTGCGACGGGCGGGGCGACTGCCCTACCGGGCGTGGACTACATGACCACGTCCGGGACCCTGAGTTTTGGCGCTGGAGTGATGAGCCGCACGTTCACGGTGCCTGTGTTCCCTGACACGGACCAGGAGGGCAACGAGACGGTGGTGCTCTCCCTGTCGCCCCCGACCGGTGGCGCGACCCTGGGGCCGCGGTTCACGGCCCAGCTCAAGATCCTCGACGACGAGGCGACCGTGCAGTTCGCGGCCGCCGCGTACTCGGTCACCGAAGGCGCGACCGCCTCGATCATGGTGGAGCGCACGGGGACGGCCGGCACCGTGATCGTGCCGTTCGCGACGAGCGACGGTATCGGCATCGGCGGAGGCATCGCGGGAACGGACTACGTGACGCGGACCGGGTCGTTGACGTTCGCGGCGGGCGTGAAGACGCTGGCCTTCGCGGTGCCGACGATCACGAACGCCGTGGACGAGGGCAACCGCACGGTCAATCTGACCCTCAGCCCGCCGACCGGCACCGGCGGCGCGATTCTAGGGCCGCAGAACCTCGCCGTCCTGACCATCGTCGACAACGACGTGGCGGGGACGGTGCAGTTCAGCCAGTCCTTCTACACGGTGAGCGAGGCGGCGGCGGCGGCCACGATCGTCGTCACCCGAACCGGTGGGATCGCGTCCGGGGTCACCGTGGACTACCAGACGACCGACGGGACTGCGACCGGTGGCTTGGTTGCCGGGCCGGGCGTGGACTACAGGACCACGTCCGGGACCCTGAGTTTCCCCGCTGGAGCGACGAGCCGTACGTTCACGGTGCCCGTGTTCGCCGACACCTCCGCAGAAGGCAACGAGACAGTGCTGCTCTCCCTGTCGCCCCCGACCGGGGGCGCGGTCCTGGGGCCGCGCAGCACCGCCACCCTCACCATCGTCGACAACGACGTGGCGGGGATGGTGCAGTTCAGCCAGGCTCTGTACACGGTGAGCGAGACGGCCGCATTTGCGACGATCGTTGTCACCCGCAGCGGCGGGGCCGCGTCCGGGGTCACCG
>JBGPZN010000022.1:0-15234 GCA_041493815.1 Methylomirabilia bacterium | reverse complement strand
TCTGCTGCTGGTGCCCGCGGATCGTGCCGGCGTCGCGCGGCTGCCGCTGGACACGCTGAGCGGCGAGAAGCTCTTCGAGGTGACGTTCGACGCGGTGGAGGTGGGCGCCGACGATCGGCTCGGCCCGGCCGGGCGCGGGGCCGGCGTGCTGGCGGCCGCGCTCACCGCCGGCGCGCTGGCGCGGACGGCCGAGATGGTGGGCGCCGCCCAGCACGTGCTCGAGCTGGCCGTCGAGCACGCGAAGACACGCGTGCAGGGCGGGCGGCCGATCGGCGGCTACCAGGCCATCCAGCACGCCTGCGCCGACCTGGTGCGCGACGTGGACGCCTCGCGCGGCTTGCTCTACGTGGCCGCGTGGAAGGTCGGCGAGGAGATGCCGGCGGACGGCGACGTGGCGACGGCCAAGGCGTACGCGGGCGAGGCGTGTCTGAGCGTGGCGCGCCGCGCGCATCAGATCTTCGGCGCCATCGGCTACTGCGAGGAGCACATGCTGCACCTGCTCCACAAGCGCATCCAGGCCGCCAGCGTTGACTTCGGCGACGCCGGGCTGCACCTGGAGACCGTCGCGCAGGCGATCGGACTGCGCTAGCGCCCCTCGAGTCCGCCCCGGTACTCCGGGTTGGGCTTGAACTTCCCGGTGAGGTTCCCTCGCCGGTCCACCTTCCAGGAGCCGATGATCCGGTCCGCCGGCACCACCTCGTTCGGTCCGAACGTGCCATCGACGACGTAGACCCAGCCGCCGGGATTCCGTCTCGCCTCTTCGTGCATCGCCGGCGTGGGCTCCGGCGGCGCCGTCTTGTTACGCCGAAACGGCCACATCGCTACTTCGTGCAGACGTTCGTGCCGAGCTTCCGCCTGACGCTCGACGAGCTCACGTAGCGTTGCCGGCCGGGGCCGGCGCCCAGCCGGAGTCGATCAGCGTGACGGCCTCTTCCAGCGCGCCACGGATCGCCTGAAAGTTGGCCTGCGGCTCGGCCAGGGCTACGACGAAGCCGATGCGGCTGGCGGCCAGGTACAGCGTGCCGTCGTCGGCCGAGAACAGCGCCGTCTGGAACGCGCCCCCGCCGAGCTTGCTGGCACCCACCTCGAGATCGCGCCCGAGCGTGGCCGCCAGCGCGGCCAGCGGCTCCAGCGCGATGGTCGGCGGCACCTCGGCCGCGATGACGAAGCCATCCGGTGACACCAGCAGCGCGCCGCGTACCGCGGACAGATGCGCGACGCTCTTCACGATGTCGTGCACCTGCCGCCCCCGCGAGCTGCCATCCATCTCGAGCCCCAATCTCAATCGACTCATGACACTCTCCTGGCGCTCGCCGACGCGGTCGCCCCGGCGACCGCGTCCCTGGCAACAGCGAGCTCGTGCTGGGCAGCCGCCCACAGGCGGTTGATCTCCAGCAGTCCCTGCGTGACGTGCGTCGTCCGCGGCAGCGCCACCGCGAGCGTGAGGGTGGCGTCGGCGCGCAGGAAGTGCGCCTCCTCGGCGTCCTCCACAATGGCGCGCCGGAGCGCACCCAGGCCGGCGCGCTTCAGCGCGGCGGCGGCCAGGCGCGCGGCGCGGGCGATGCGACGGCCGCCGCCGGCGGCGGCCTCGGGCCGGGCCGCGATGACGGCGCCGTCGCCGCCCAGCGCGAGCAGCGCGCGGGCCGAGGCGGGCAGGCGCAGCCGGTCCAGACGCGGCCGCGCCGGCGGCGGCGTCGGCTGCCGCGTCGCCAGGCCGTCGAGCAGCGCCTGCGCCTCCGGGAAGTCGGGATAGGCGCGCAGCGCGCGCACCAGCGCCTCGCGGCCGCCCTCGAGGTCGCCCTCTTCCAGCGCGATGCGCGCCAGACCGAGCAGGGCGCGCGGGTGCGACGGATCGCGCTCGAGCACCCACCGGAATTCCTGCTTGGCCGGCTCGACCGTGCGGCGCGCGACGTGCAAGTACGCCGCGAGCAGGTGGCCGGTGATGCTGGCGGGATCGAGGCTCAGCCCCCGCACCACCAGTTGCGCCGCCTCGCCGAAGCGGCCGGCGCGCCGGAGCCGGTCGCCCTGGCCCAGCAGCTCGGCGGCCGTCTCCGGGCGGCGCGACACCGCCGGCCGCCAGAGTCGTCCGAGCACGGCCGTCACGACAGCGTCACGCGCAGCACTTCCTGCGTCGTCGTCGTACCCTCGAGCACCTTCGCGAGACCGGCTTGCCGGAGCGTCCGCATGCCCTGGCGCTCGGCCGTCTCGCGGATGTCGGCGGCCGAAGCGTCCTTGAGGATGAGCTGGCGCAGCTCGTCGGTGATCGGCATCACCTCGTAGATCGCCACGCGGCCCTTCATGCCGGAGTAGTTGCAGGTCGCGCACCCGCGCCCCTGGTGCAGGGTCAGCTGGCCGAGCCCCTGGGGAACGTAGCCATAGGGCACCAGATCGTCCTCGTGGGCCTCCACCGCCTCCTTGCAGTTCGTACAGATGCGCCGCCCCAGTCGCTGGGCGATGACGAGCAGCAGCGACGAGGACAGCAGGAACGGTGGCACGCCCATGTCCACGAGGCGCGCGACCGTCGACGGACAGTCGTTGGTGTGCAGCGTGGTGAAGACGAGGTGGCCGGTCAGCGCGGCCCGGATGCTGATCTGGGCGGTCTCGAGGTCGCGCGTCTCGCCGACCAGGATCACGTCGGGGTCCTGCCGCAGGAAGGAGCGCAGGACCGACGCAAAGCTGCGGCCGATGCCGTCGTTGACCTGAACCTGGTTCACGCCTCGCAGGTTGTATTCGACGGGGTCCTCGGCGGTCATGATGTTGTGCCCGGGCGTGTTGATCGTGGAGATCGCCGAGTACAGTGTCGTCGTCTTGCCGGAGCCGGTCGGTCCGGTGATCAGCACCATGCCGTACGGCTGGTGGATCGCGTTGTTGAACTTCTCGAAGCTCCACTCGTCGAAGCCGAGCTTGGTCATGTCGAGCTGCAGCGCTTCCTTGTCGAGGATGCGGAGCACGGCCTTCTCGCCGAAGATCGTGGGCAGGATCGACACCCGGAAGTCGATCTCGCGCCGGCCGTGGCGCAGCTTGATGCGACCGTCCTGGGGCAGCCGGCGCTCGGAGATGTCGAGGTTCGACATGATCTTGATCCGCGAGATGATGGCCGGCTCCAGCCGCTTGGGCGGCGAGAGCATCTCGTGCAGCACGCCGTCGATGCGGAAGCGGACCCGCAGCTCCTTCTCGTACGGCTCCCAGTGCAGGTCGGAGGCGCCCCGGCGGATGGCGTCGACCATCACCATGTTCACGAGCTTGACGACCGGCGCCTCGTCGGCCGACTCCTTCAGCTCGAAGACGTCCCCGGTCGCGTAGTCCTGGTCGGCGACGAGCTCGACGGCGCTGGCGTCGCTGGCCATCTCGGTCAGCAGGTCGGCGATCGGCGCCGGCGCCGCCGCGTAGTACCGCTCGATCGCCCCCCGGATGGCCTTGCCGACGGTGACGACCGGCAGCACCTCCAGCCGGGTCATCGCCGCGATCTCGTCCATGGCCACCACGTTGGTGGGATCGGCCATGGCCAGGGTGAGGGCGTTGTCGACGCGGGCGAGCGGCAGCACGTCGTACTTGCGGGCGATGTGGACCGGCACCAGCGCCAGCACGTCCGCCGTGATCGTGTACTCGTCGATCGCCACCGAGGGCAGACCGTGCTCCTTGGAGAGGACCTCGACCAGCTGCTCTTCGCTGACGAGGCCCTTCCGGGTCAACACGTTGCCCAGCCGTTCCTTCGAGCGCCGGTGCTCGCGGAGCGCCTCGTGCAGCTGGCTGGGCGAGATCAGGCCCTGGGCGACCAGCAGCTCGCCGAGGCGCACGCGGCGGCGGGCCAGCCGTCCGCGCGGCCCGGCCGACGCCTCGGCGCGCCCGGCGGAGACCAGCGGCTGCGCCATGGCCTGCGCCGACAACGCCACGCCCGGCCTGGTGGGCCGCGACGGCGGCGGAACGGTCCGCGGCGGTGGCGACGCGGCGGCCGGCGCAGCGACCGGAGCGGGGGTCGGAGCCGGCGACGCCGGCGGTGGAGGCTTGGGAGCTGGCGCCGGCGGCAGGACGACCGGCGGAGCCGTGACCGCGGCCAGACGCTCGAGCGTCTCGGCGAGGCGCGGCCCGTCGTCGAGTCGCTCGTAGATCTCCCGCAGCGACTCGAGCGTCGGCTCGTCGAGCCCACCCGCCTCGAGCACGCTCTCGAACACGCTCGCGGTGGCGCGGAGCTCGCGCTGCTCCTCGAGTGACAGCGGCCGATCAGGCGGGACGATGATCACTGGCGCGCCGCGTCTCCTCCGCGGTCAGGGGTGCGGCCAGCACGCCGACCAGCCTCGGCCGCTTGCGCGTCTCCTCGAGGGCCGCGCCGATGGAGGCGCAAGCTTCCCGGGAAAACAGGCGTACCATCCCGATCGTCGTGTGCTCGTCGAAGATCGCGAGCAGGATCGTGTGCTGGTCCACCGTCGAGACGTGCATGCTCTCCTTCACGCCCTCGTGGAAGAGCACCGAGAACTCGCTCTCGCCCAGCAGCTGCGCGAGCGCGGCGGTGGCGCTGAAGGCCGCCGCCGCCAGGGCTCCGATCGAGCCCACGTCGAGCGTGCGGGCGGTGCCGGCCTCGGCCAGCGGCTGGCCGCTGCGATCGATGAGCACCGCCGCCGACGAGTTGGAGTCACTCAGGAACCGGTGGAGGACGGCGTCGATCCGCGCCGCCTCGCCTTCGTGGATCACGATGTCATGCAGTCTCACGAGCGTGCCTCCTGTGTTTGGCCGAATTCCCTGACGAGCACCATGCGCGACACCGTGTTGAGCGTGTCGAAGACGCCGGTGCCGTCGACGGCGATGGCCTCGAACGACGGCACGCGCCGCGCGCCACGGTTGAGGAGATACTCCAGGTAGTCGAGCGGGGCCACGCTGCCCAGGTCGCGCTTGTTGTACTGGACGACGTGGGGCATCGTGGCCAGGTCGAGGCCGTACTCCCTGAGGTTGTCGTCCAGGTTGCGGAGGCTCTCGACGTTCTCGCGCAGCCGGTCCCACTGCGAATCGGCCACGAACACCACCCCGTCCACGCCCCGCAGCACGAGCTTGCGCGTCATGTTGTAGTGCGACTGCCCGGGGACCGTGTAGAGCTGAAACCGCGTGGTGAAGCCGCGCACGCCGACCGCCGACACCGGCAGGAAATCGAAGAACAGCGTGCGGTCGTCGCCGGTGGCGAGCGAGATCATCTTGCCCTTGTTCTCGCCGGGCAGGCATCGATGGATGTACTGCAGGTTGGCCGTCTTGCCGGCCATCCCGGGGCCGTAGTAGACGACCTTGAAGTTGATGACGCGCGCGGCGTAGTTGATGATCGACACGTCAGTGCGTCTCCAGCAGCGCCGCCGCCTGCGCGGCCGCCCGGTGCGCGCGCCCGGCCAGCGTCACCTCGCCCGCCGCCGCCAGCACGGCCGGCACCCCCGCGGGGCCGCGCAGCGGTCGGACGATGGCCCGCTGACGCCCGCGCCGGAGCGCCACCGACTCGAGACGACCCAGGGCGTTCTCATCGTGGCCGGTCATCAACGCGTCGTGGACGGCGCGCGCGGCACCGGCCAGCATCGCCTGGTCATGACCGGCGAACACGTACACGCTGGGGGCGGCGCCCTCGGCCTCGGCCACCGATGACGCGACGGGCCCGAACGCCGCCAGGGCACGCGCGGCCTCGTCCAGGCGATGACCGTTGCCGTTGCCGGCCGGCGCCGTGGCCACGGCGGGGAACGCGATCGCCGGTGACGCGGCGCTCGCGACGTCGCCGGTGGCGCGGGCCGCCCGCGCCGACAGCAGCTCGAGCATCGCCACCGCGCCACCGCGACGCACCGCCGCCGCGAGGCAGCCGCGCACGCCCAGCGGCGTCAGCACGCAGACCAGGCGCGTGGTCCGGATCGTCACCTGCTCGACGCCCCACGACGCCAGGCGCTCGACGAGCGGCGTGGCGCTGGCGGCCAGCGCGTCGATCCCCTCGCGCGTGAGCGCGGGCGGGACGAAGCACACGAGCGGACGCCCGCCGACGCGTCGCGCCCGCCAGTCGAAGGCACCGAGCGGCAGCAGACCGAGCGCCAGGGCGCGCCCGAGCGCCTCGCTCTCGTCGTCGGTGACGGCCGGCGCCGGCGTGACTGCGACGGGTGCAGGTTTCGGCGTCTCTGGAACGAACAGAACCTCCGGGATGATCGCCTCGACTTCGGCGGCGGCGACGACGACCGGCGGCGGTGCCGGAGGCTCCACCACGGCAACGAGGTGGGCCGCCTGCGCCGGCTCGGCCGGAGCCGGCACCTCGGGCGCGGCAACCTCCTCGGGCTCGGGAAGCCCGGGCGTGAACGGCGCCGGGAACTCACTGATGTCCGACAGGTCGGCGGCGGGCGCCTGCACGCGGAACGTGTCCAGCGGAAGCTGTCGGACGACCTCGTCCATCGGCAGCGAGATCACCCAGCCGGGGAAGCGCCGCCGCACCTCGGCCTGGGGCATCGAAAACGCGAGCTCGGGGAACTGACCGTCGACGAGCGTCCACGGAATCTCGACCGCGCCCTCGCCGAGCTGAGGCAACACCAGGCGGCACGGAACCAGGAGCACGTTCGGCTCCTGCAGACTCTCGCCGAGGCGGGCCGGCGGGAGCGTGAACACGTCGGGCGGAAGCTGGTCGGCGATCCGATCAAACGCCACGCGGACGACCGGCTCGCCCTCCGATGGCGCGGGCTGCGGTGCCGCCGGCGCGGGCGCCGGCTTCGCCACCGGTGCCGGCTGCCGCGCGGGCACCGGCTTCGCCACCGGCGCCGGCTTCGGCGCGCGGACCGGCGGCGGCGTGGAGACCGGCGGCAGTGCGGGCGCCGCGACCATCGGGCTCGGCGCCACCTGGGCGGCCACGAGGGGTGCTGCGGTGACCACGACGGCCGGGGCCGGCGTGGGAGCTGGAGCCGGCGGCGGTGTCGGCTCCGACCACAGGTCGACCGGCGGCAACTCGCGCTCGCGACCCGCGCGCTCGAACGTCGTCGTTCCCGGTCCGGGCATCCACTGTGCCGACGTGGGCACCTGCAGGACGGAGTCCCAGTCGGGCGTCGAGGCCGGCAGCGGCGGCGCCGGCACCCGGGCCACCAGCAGATCCAGCTCGCGCTCGGCCCGCACGCTGATGCGCACGGGAACGACGCGAGGGCGCCAGGCCAGCAGGACGAGCGGCGCCGCGAGGAAATGAATGAACGGCGCCGGGGCGAAGCTCCACAGCGAGCGCCGCAACGCGCCCTCCAGCGACATCGGATGGGTCAGCGACAGCGTCAGGCCGCTGGCGATCCCCAGCCCGGCGTAGATGCCGCACGCGGCCACGGCCCAGCCCAGCCGGCGCCCGAACGGCGCGCCCCGCAGCAGGACGAACGCCAGCAGCAGGTAGAGCATCGGCGGGGCCCCGGCCACGGTCGAGGACGACAGCAACAGCGCGCGGCCGATGTCGGCCTCGAAGAGCGCCGTCGCCGTGACCGCGGCCAGCAGCCCGACGGCCACGGCGCGCAACGATCGCGATACACGGACCCGCGTACGATGCCTGGCCATGCCTACACCGCCTGCAAGAGATCCGGAATGGATTTCTTGGCGAAGTAACGCACCTTGCCGAGCGCCGAGGGTTCGCTGAGCGCAATGGCCAGTAGCGCGGAGGCCCCGACGCTGTAGAGCACGACCATGCCCTGCGCGTACTCGAGGATCATCCCCTGCAGCGCGCCACGGCCCAGCTCGCGGCCGAGCCCTTCGGAGGACTCCGTCAGGCACGCGCTGAGCGCCCCGGCGACCTCGACGTCGACCGCACCCTCCCCGGAGGCGTCGAGCAGGAAGCCCTCGCGGTCCGCGAGCACCGCCCACTGCACCCCATCGATGGCCGCGAACTGTTTGAGTAGACCGGCGCTGCCGGTCGGGCCGGCCGCGGGCGGCGGCGGAGGCGTCAGAATGGCCGGCGACTCGACGTGGCGGTTGCCATTGAGCGCGACCGGCGTGGGAGGCAGCGGAGCCGGGACGGTGGCTCCCTTCGCCAAAAGCGCGTCGAGCCGCCGCAGCAGCTCCTCGGCGGCAAATGGCTTGCTCAGCACGTCGGCGGATTTCACGCGGGCGGCGCGCTCGCGGACCTCGTCGTTGACGATCCCCGACATCAGCAGCACCGGCGTCGCCCCCAACCGCGGGTGGCGCTTCACGAACTCACAGATCTCGTAGCCGTCCTTGTCTGGCATCAGGACGTCGCAGAGCACGACGTCGGGCTCGTCGCGCTCGAACCGCTCGAGCGCCTCGCTGCCGGTGGCGGCGCACACCACCTCCATGTCGCGCGCGAGCAGCGCGCGCTCGACCACCTTGCGCACGCTGAGACTGTCGTCGACCACGAGGACCTTGGCCATGTGCTACCCCTTTTCGTCGATCGCCGTCGCGCTGCTGAGCAACAGCTGGTCGACGGCCTTGTCGATCGTCCGCGGCAAGCTCGAAGCCTCCCCGGCGGGCGACGGCAAGAAGCAGAACCGCCCAGCCCCGTCGGCTTGGCAGGCGGCGAGGAGAGCACCGAACGCTTCCTCGCCGACGGCGTTGCAGTATTCAGCGTGCACGATGCGTCCCTTCTCGAAGAGGATCAGGCCGCCGCCTTGCGGCAACGCCAGGATCAGCCGTCCGCTCTTGCCGCCGCCCGCGATCGCCTGGCTCAGGTCGGCGAGCTCCATCACCTCCAGCGAGCCCTGGAACGTGCCGCTCGGCATCTTGAGCAGGTCCGCGACCTGCGGCGGCACGGCCGTACGGGCGGGCACCGATACCCGGGCCGGGGGCGGGGCGGCCGCCGGGCTCGGGTGCTTGGCCGGGATCGGCGCGGCGGGTCGAGCCGGCGCCGCGGGCGGTCGCGCGGGCTCCGCCTGCGGCGCCGTCTTGGCCCACGGGCCGTCGGGGCCAGCCGTCACCGCAGTCGCATAGCGCTTGGGCGGCTCGGCTCGCGGCGGCGTGGGCGGCGCGGGACGGATCCGCGGCACGGCGGGGGCCGCCGGCGCCGGCGTGGCCTCACGCGGCTCCGGCGTGACTGGCGGCTCGGGAGCGCTCACCGCCACCGGCGGCGGCGCGACGGGCGACGGATCGAGCGCGGGCGCCGGCGGTGCCGCGGCCGCGGCCTCGGCAGCCGGGGCGCGATCGGCCTGCATCAGGCGGACGACCAGCGGCAGGATCGCGCTGCCCGTCATGCTGGCCGGCAGCACCAGATCGACGCCGGAGGCCGCGGTGTCGGCGGCGGTGATCTCGTCGGCGCCCGCCACCAGCACGAACCGCACGTCGCGGGTACTGGGATCCGCCTTGAGCATCGCGCACAGCTCGTGACCGTCCATGTCGTCGATGCGGGCCCGGCTGACGACGACGTCGTGGCGGTTCCATTCCAGCATCGTGAGCGCGAACGAGCCGCTGGAGGCGACCGTGACCTCGGCGCCGCCGGCCATCAGCGTGTCCCGGAGTGCGGGCGCGCGCCGGGAATCGGGGTCGACCACCAGGACCTTCACCGTGTCCCCTCCCCGGCGCCGCGCAGCGCCAGCGACTCGACGAGCCGCACGAAGACGTCCTCGGTGACCGGCTTCGTCACGTAGTGGCTGACGCCGAGCCGGCGGGCGAGCGACTGGTGCTTGGCGCCCGAGCGCGTCGTCAGGATGACGACCGGCAGGTCGCGCGTGGCGGCACGGCGCCGGACGTCCTCCAGCAGCTCGTAGCCGTTCAGGCGCGGCATCTCGAGGTCGGTCACCATGACGTCGAACCGACACTCGCCGAGCCGGGTCAGCGCGTCGGCGCCGTCGGTGGCGGTGGTGACGTCGAACCCGGCCCTCTCCAGCATGTGACCGACGAACTTCCGCACGCTGATCGAATCGTCCACGAGCAGCACTCTTCCCTTCCGGACGTCTGACAATCCACGGGGACCACGACCTCCGACCTCGGTTGGTTTGACGGTCGCGAGAGGCAGCGGCGCGCTCGCCGGGACCCGGCCCGGCGCCGGGAGCATCGCGAGCTCGCCCAGGCGCACGGGATCGAGGAGCAGGGTCACGCGACCGTCGGCGGAGACGGTCGCGCCGGCGTAGGGCCCGATCCCGTCGAGGAACGCGCCGAGCGGCTTCACGACGATCTCCTCCTTGTGCAGCACGTGCGCCACGGCGCACGCGAAGAGCCCGCCGCCGCCGCGCAGCGCCACCACCGGCAGGCGCGCGGGGGGCGGGACCACCGGCAGGCCGAGCGCGCAGTCGAGATGCATCAGCGGCAGCCATCGTCCCTCGACGAGGGCGGCCTCACCATCGGGGCCGGAACGCAGCGCCTCGGGACCGAGCGTGGCGATGACGTGCACGGCGTTCAGCGGCACCGCCAGCGCCTCGGTTCCCGCGCGCACGAGCAGCGCCTCGGTGACGAGGACCGTGAGCGGCAGGCGGAGCGTGAAGCGCGTGCCGGCGCCCGCCTCGGTGTCGACGTCGATCTCGCCGTTGAGCCGGCCGACGTTGGTGCGGACGATGTCCATGCCGACGCCCCGGCCGGCGGTGGTCGTCACCTCGGCCGCGGTGCTGAAGCCCGGGCGGAAGATCAGGTCGAGCGCCTCACGGTCGGTGAGCGCCGCCGCCGCCTCGGCCCCGACGAAGCCCTGCGCCACCGCCCGCCGGCGCACGCGATCGGCGTCGATGCCGCGGCCGTCGTCGGCGACCTCGACGACGACGAACGCGCCCCGGTGGCTGGCCCCGAGCGACACCGTGCCGGCCGCCGGCTTGCCGCGGGCCCGCCGCTCGTCGGGGGTCTCGAGGCCGTGCACGACCGCGTTCTGCACCAGGTGCAGCAGCGGGTCCACGATCTGCTCGATGACGCTGGCATCCAGCTCGACCGACTCGCCGCTGGTCTCGATGCGCACGCTCTTGCCCGCCGCGCGGGCCGCCTCCTGCCCCTGGCGGACGAACCGCGTGTACACGCTGCCGATCGGCACCAGCCGCGCGCGCCCCAGCCCGGTCCGGATCTCACCGGTCAGGCGGTGCACGAGGTTCAGGTCCTCGCGGACGGTTCGGCCCAGGCCGCTGATCTGCGCCTGGACCTCCGCGATGTCGGAGGCGATCTCGGCGACGCTGCGCGCGAGCAGCGTGAAGTCGTCGTAGCGGTCGAACTCCAGCTCGGCGAACTGCTCGCCGACCGAGCGCGGCCGCGTGTGGCGCGCCTCGCCGGCCTCGGCGGCGTCCGGGCGCGCGGGGCGCCGGGCGTCGAGCTGGCGGCGTTCGAAGTCGGCGACGGCCTGGCCCAGGCGCGCGCGGCTCGAGAACAGCGTGTCGCCGAGACGATCGAGGTCACCCAGCCGGCGCTCCAGCGCGCTGCGGGCGACCACCATCTCGCCGATCAGATCCATCAGGCCGTCGAGGCGCTCGAGGGTGACCCGGATGGTCTGCCGTCCGACGGGCACCCGCGGTTGCCGCGACGCGGGTCGCGCCGGCCGCGGCGGCGCTCCCAGCGGTAGCGCCGGCGGAGCCGTCTCCGCGGGCTCGACGCACAGCGGCTGAACGCTCGGCGGCGCCTCGGCGATCAGGGCGGTCACGCGCTGCCGGATCCCGGCCACGGCCGCCGTGAGGTCCAGGGACGGCTCGGCCGCGGGGTTGAGCATCGGCTTGAACGTGTCGATCGCGGCGAGCACGGCCCCGAACACCGCCGGCGTCAGCGGCGCGCGGCCCTCCCGCACGGCGACCAGCAGGTCCTCGAGACCGTGGGCCAGCTCACCGATCGGGTTGCAGCCGACGACGTAGGCCGCGCCCTTGAGCGTGTGGACGGAGCGGAACAGCGCGTCCAGCTCGTTGTCGCTGGCGCCCTCGCGTTCGAGCGCGAGCAGGGCTCCGCTCATCGCGTCGAGGTGCTCGAGCGCCTCGGGGCCGAAGTAGCCGAGCACCTCGTCGCTGTCTCTGAAGAATCGCGCCAGCTCCGCGCGCACTGGATCGCGCACGAGCTCGGGCGCCGGCACCGGCGGGATCGGCCACACCACGATCGGCGGCAGCGCGGCCGTCTCCTCGGGACGGTGGTGCTCGATCGCGTCGAGCACCGACTTGAGCGCGCCGAGCAGGGCCGAGAGATCGTCCGCCGCCGCCCGGCGGGTGGTCGGCGAGGCCTTCGGCAGCGGCTGCAGCGCCTGCTCCACGGCGTCGGCGAGTCCGGCGACGCGCCCGAAGCCGTGCAGCGCGGCGGCGCCCTTGATCCGGTGGGCGACGAGGAACAACTCGTCCCAGGCCGGCTCGGCGCCGGCGGCCATGCTGGTGACCCCGTCCTCGATGGCGGCGAGGGTGTCCCACGCCTCCATCAGGAAGATCGACCGGAGAAACTCCTGGTCGGCCGGCTCGACCATCTCGGGTCTCAGACCGTGGCCAGCTTGAACCGTGACAGGCTCCGCGTCAGCTCATCGGCCAGCTTCACGAGGTCCTCGACCGTCTTGCGAGTCTGGAGCACGGCCTGCTCGGTGTCCACGGCCACCTGGGCGATGGCGTGCATGGCCTTCGCCACGCCCTCGACGCCGTCGGCCTGCTGCGCGCTGGTCCGCGAGATACCCTGGGCCAGCTCGGCCGACGCGGTGGACGTGCCCGCGATCTCCTTCAGGTACTCCTCGGCGCGGACGGTGACCTCGTAACCCGCCTCGACCTCGCGGGTGCCCTCTTCCATGGCCGCCACCGCTTCCTGCGTCTCTGTCTGCACCGTGCGAATGAGGACGGCGACGTCCTTGGTGGCCTTGGCGGCGCGCTCGGCCAGCTTGCGGATCTCGTCGGCGACGACGCCGAAGCGCAGGCCGGCCTCGCCGGCGCCGGCCGCCTCGATGGCGGCGTTCAGCGCGAGCAGGTTGGTGTGGGAGGCGAGCTCCTCGATCAGGTTGACGATCGCGGAGATCTCCAGCGAGCGGTCGCCGAGTCCCTTGATCTTCTTCGCGATGATCTGCACCTCGCCGCGGATCCGCTGCATGCCGGCCAGGCTGTCGCGCACCGCGTGGTCGCCCTTCTGGGCCACGTCCAGCGTGCGGCGGGCGGCGCCGGCGGCCGCCTCGGCGGTCTTCGCGACCTCGCGCACCGAGCGGCTCATGCTCTCCATCCCGCGGCTGACCGTCGTGATCTCGCGGGCCTGGGCCTGGGCGCCGCCGGCCATCTGGTCGGTGGCGCCGATCATGTCGTTGGCGTTGGCGGCCACCCGCAGCGCGGCGTGACGCACGTCGGCCAGCAGGGCGGCGATCTCCTCGACCATGACGTTGATGGAGTCCACGACGTTGCCGAGCACGTCGGGCGTGACCTGGCCGCGCCGCGAGAGGTCGCCCTGGGCGATCTCCATGACGGTGTCCAGGAACGTCTGGATGTTGCGCTGCAGCTCCTCGCGCTTGCGCTTCTCGTCGTCGCGCTCCGTCTCCGTCATGACCTGCGAGCGCAGCCGCACGACCGTGTCGTTGAAGGTGTGGGCCAGCTGCCCGATCTCGTCGCGGGCGCTGACCTTCAACGTCTCGCTGAGGTCGCCGCGGCCGACGCGCTCGGCGACGCGCACGATCTGGGCGATCGGCCGCGTGAGCCGGCGGGCGAAGACCACGCCGGCCACGCCAGCCACCACGGCGCCGCCGGCGAACACCGCGAACAGGAACCAGCCGGAGCGGGCGGCCGCCGCATCGATGATGGTCCGATCCATGCCGACGCGGACGGTCCCGACCGAGCCACCCAGCATCGGGACGCCGATGTCGATGATGTGGCGGGGGGCGCCGGTCACCGGGTCGGCGTACTCGATCTCCCGCACCTGCTTGACCGTATCGCCGGACACCAGGTTCTTGTCCACGAGGTCGGGCGGCACGAACGGCACGAACGTGTGGGCGATCTGCGTCTTGGCCGGGTCGTACACCATGACGTAGGCCACGCCGCTGATCCCCGCGAACTGGTCGATCAACGCCTGCACGGTGGACGCGTCCCGCGTCAGGATGAGGTCGACGCCGGACGAGGCGAGGCTGTTGGCGATGGCCGTGCCCTTGGAGGTGAACTCCTCGGTCATCCGCTGCCGCAGCGTCTGCACCGAGATGAGCCAGGTGACCGCGGCCAGCGGCACCAGCACCGCCGCCAGGAACAGGATGATCTTGGCCAGGAGCCCGAATCGTGGCTTGCTGCTCTTCATGACTCGCTCCCCTCAGGCCTGCACGGCTGACGCCCAGTCGGTGATCGGCACCCACCGCTCGCCGTCGACGCGGGTGAAGTAGACGCTGTCGAGACCCTGGTGACGCTCGGGGCCGAAGGTGAGCGCGGCGCCGATGCCCAGGTCGAAGTTCTTGAGCGACTCCAGCGCCTGCCGGAGGCCGCCGCGG
The DNA here is from genome assembly GCA_041493815.1 of Methylomirabilia bacterium. Taxonomy (GTDB): domain Bacteria; phylum Methylomirabilota; class Methylomirabilia; order Rokubacteriales; family CSP1-6; genus AR5. The sequence continues at coordinate 947 of JBGPZN010000022.1, read as the reverse complement.
GTCGGATTCGGCCCCGCCCGCCGCACCGCCTCCACCACCACCCGCGCGTTCACGTACCCTTCCAGACTGATGAAGCTGTGGCGCTGGGGGATGTACTTGTCGTCGCGCAGTGCCGGCGGCAGCGCCGGGTTGTAGCGCTCCATCAGGGCGCGGTACTCGACCACGCCGGGCAGGGCCACGTCGTCGTAGCTGGGGACCACCTGCGAGTTGACCAGCGCTCGCGTGTAGTCGCGGCCGGTGGTCTTGCCGTGCTGCAGGAGCAGCCGCAGCATCGCGTCGGAGCCCACGAAGGAGACGTTCGAGATCGGCACGGTCCAGCCGAGGTCGCGGGCCGTGCGCACGAAGGCGCCGCAGCCCTGGTAGGCTCCCGTGCACAGCACGGCGTCGACCCCGGCGCGACGGAGCGCGCTGACGGCCGGCGTGACGTCGTCCTCGAACTTCGTCCCGCGCTGATAGGTCGTCTCGGCCACCATGCGGCCGCCCCGCGCGGCCAGCGCGCGGGCGACGCCGTCGGTGCCGCTGCGACCGTAGGCATCGGCCTGCGAGTAGACGCCGAGGTTGCGGGCGCCGAGCTGCCAGAACCGGTCGACCAGCGCTGCCATCTCCTGGCGGTACGAGGCGCGGACGTTGAACACGTGCTCGACGTAGGGCGCCTCGCGCTGCGGCTGGGCGCCGGTGAAGTTGCCGACGAGCACCACCTGCTGGTCGGCGTACCGCTTGATGACCGGCAGCGCGCGGGTCAGGGTCGGCGTGCCGACGTAGTTGGACAGGAAGAACACCGAGTTCTTCTCCAGGAGCTGGATGGTGTTCTTCACGCACGGCAGCGGCTCGTAGTTGTCGTCGAGACCGACCACCGTCAGCATTCGCCCGAACAGGCCGCCCCGCGCGTTGACCTCGTCGTAGTACGCCTGGGCGCCGCGGTAGAACTCGGTACCGAGGCCGGCCGC
>JBGPZN010000148.1:0-7879 GCA_041493815.1 Methylomirabilia bacterium | reverse complement strand
CTTCGACATATCCACGTAGTAAGGGTTGAGCGGGTCCACGTTGGTGCCGAGGATCTTGCCCATCCCGAACATGGCGCCCTTGAGGACGTCGGCCTTGTTGACGCCGTAGGTCATCGCGCGCCGCACCCGCACGTCGCTGTAGGGCCTGCGCGAGTTGTTCATCGCGAGGATGACGTCGTTCGTGGTGTCGCCGGTGATCACCTGGAAGCGCGCGTCCTTGGTGAGATCCTGCACGTGCTCAGGGCCCAGCCCGAAGAGCGAGGCATCCACGTCGCCGGCCTTGAGCGCGGCCAGCACCGCGTTGGGATCGGTGACGAAGCGGAACGTCACCCGGTCCAGCTTGGGCAGGCCTTTCACGTGGTAGTCGCCGTTCTTGATCAGGACGACCCGATCGCCGCGCACCCACTCCTCGAACCGGAAGGGCCCGGTCCCGATCGGGTGGCTCTTCATCGTCTCCACGGCCTCGCGCGGGTAGATCGACGCGCCGGCCCGGGCGACGTTCTGGAGGAAGTTGGCGTTGACGTTCTTGAGCGCGAAGGTGACGGTGTAGTCGTCCTTGACGATGATGTCGCCGATCGCCTCGTAGTCCTTGGCGTACGGGTGTTTGGTCTCCGGGTTCAGTGCGCGCTCGAAGACGTACTTCACATCGGCCGCCTTCATCTCGCGGCCGTTGTGGAACCGGACACCCTTCTTGAGGAAGAAGGTGTAGTTGCGGTTGTCGGCCGTGTGCCAGCGCTCGGCGAGCGACGGCACGAGTTTGCCGTGGCGATCCACCTTCACCAGCGATTCCTGCACGTTGTAGAAGACGATGCCGGAGGTGGCGGTCGCGGGCGTGGCGGTGACGTCGAGGCCCGGCGGCTCGGTCTGGCTCTGCACGATCAGCCGCCCCGGACCCTGGGCGTGGGCGACGCTCGCCACCAGGCCCAGGACGAGCACCGCGACCAGCGCAGCGAGGAGCGTTCGGCGTGTCATGGCGACCTCCTGAAGTGGTCGAAGGTACGGCGCAGGCCTTCGTCGAAGCCCACGAGGGGCGTGTAGCCGAGCAGCTTGCGGGCCCGCTCGATGTCGGCCAGGGTGTGCGGCACGTCACCGGCCCGGAGCGGCGTGTGACGCCGCTCGACGGAATGCCCCAGCAGCGCCTCGAGCCGCGCCACGATGTCGAGCAGGCTCACGCGGTCGCCGCAGCCCACGTTGAACACGCCGGCGGCGTCCGGCGCCTCGGCCGCGCGGCAGTTGGCGTCGACGACGTTGTCGATGTAGGTGAAGTCACGCGACTGGCGGCCGTCGCCGTGGATTTCCAGCGGCGTCCCGCGCAGGCCCCACAGGATGAAGCGCGGGATCACCGCCGCGTACTCCGAGGCCGGGTCCTGACGGGGGCCGAAGACGTTGAAGTACCGCAGCCCGACCGTCTCGACGCCGTACAGCCGCTGCCACACCGCCGCGTACTGCTCGCCGGCCGCCTTCGACACCGCGTAGGGCGAGATCGGCGCCGGCGGCTGGTCCTCGCGCTTGGGCAGGTCGGGCCGGTCGCCGTACACCGACGACGACGACGCGTACACGACGCGCTTCACACCCGCACGCCGGGCCGCCTCGAGGACGTGGAGCGTCCCGGTCACGTTGCTCGCATTGGCCCCGAGCGGATCGGCCACCGACCGCGGCACCGACCGCATCGCCGCCTGATGAAAGATCACCCCCGCGCCCGCCGCCGCGCGCTCGACCGTGGCCAGGTCCCGGATGTCCCCCCGCACGATCTCCAGCCGCTCGCCCGCCCCCGCCGCGAACGGCAGGTTGGCCAGGCTGCCCGTGGAGAAGTCGTCCAGGATTCGAACGCGCGCCTCGGAATGATCGCGCAGCAACCGCTCGACCAGGTGCGACCCGATGAACCCCGCCCCGCCCGTCACGACGAACACGCGTGTCACGCCGGCGATTGTAGCATCCGGCGTGCGCCCTGCCGGCGTCGTCAGCGCGCGATCCCACCCTCTCGCAGATTGTGGAAGCACAGGCTGATTCGACGATTTACACTATCCCCCTTTGCCGGCGCCGCAAACCCCGTCGAGTGACCGAGGAGGCCCCGTGCGGTTCTTCGTGGCGATGGTCTCGCACGAGACCAACACGTTCAGCCCCATTCGTACCGACCGCGGCCAGTTCGAGGCGCGCGACCTGCGCTATGGCGGCGAGATCCTCGAGGCGTACCGCGGCACCGGGACCTGTCTGGGCGGCATGATCGACGGCGCCGCCGCGCGCGGCGTCACGCTGGTGCCCTCGCTGGCCGCCTCGGCGTCGCCGGCCGGCCGCGTGTCGAAGGAGTTCTACGACGAGGCCCGCGACCGCCTCGTGGCCGACCTGCGCGCCGCCGGGCCGCTGGACGGCGTCCTGCTCGACCTGCACGGCGCCATGGTCGTCGAGGGCATCGACGACGGCGAGGGTGACCTGCTGCAGGCGGTGCGCACCACCGTGGGCGCGGTGCCGATCGCCGTCACCCTGGACTTTCACGCCAACGTCACCCGGGCCATGGCCGTCACCGCCACGCTGCTGCACGGCTACAAGACCTATCCGCACGTCGACATGGATGCGCGGGGTCGCGAGGCGGCTGGGCGCCTCGCCGACGTCGCCGCCGGCCGCATCCGGCCGACGGTCGCCTACCGCCAGCCGCCGATGCTGCCGCCGATCGCCGGCCAGCTCACCACGCGCGGGCCGATGCGCCGGCTCTACGATCTCGCCGACGCGATGGAGGCGCGCCCCCGCGTGCTGTCGATCTCCCTCTTCGCCGGCTTCCCGCTGGCCGACATCCCCGACGCGGGGCTGTCGATCTACGTGGTGACCGACGACGACCAGGCGCTCGCCGACGCGCTCGCCGACGAGCTGGCGGCCGCGGCGTGGGCGCTGCGTCGCGAGTTCCTGCACGCCGCGCTCCCGGTGAAGGACGCGGTGGCGCGGGCGCTGGCGCTCGACGGCCGGCCGGTGGTGCTGGCCGACATCGCCGACAACACGGGCGGCGGCGCCGCCGGCGACACCACCGAGATCCTGCGCGAGCTGCTACGGGTCGGCGCCCGCGGCGCGACCGTCGCCTGCCTGTGGGACCCCACCGCGGTGCGGGCCTGTCTCGAGGCGGGCGTCGGCGCCACCGTGAGCCTCGCGGTCGGCGGCAAGATCGATCCCGGTCACGGGGCGCCGCTCGCGGTCAGCGGGCGCGTGCGGACGCTCTCCGACGGCCGGTTCGTGCACAAGGGCCCGATGTTCCGGGGGATCGAGGGCCGGCTGGGCCCCACCGCCGTGCTCGACGTCAACGACGTCAAGATCATCCTGATCAGCCATCGCTGGCAGACGCTCGACCCCGAGATGATCCGCTTCGTCGGCATCGATCCGGTCGGCGAGAAGATCCTCGTGGTGAAGTCGTCGATCCACTATCGGGCCGCGTTCGAGCCGATCGCCCGCGCGATCCTGGAGGTCGACGCCCCCGGGCTGTCGTCCTCGAACCTGGCCCGCTTCACCTTCACGCGCGTACGGCGCCCGATCTTTCCCCTCGACGACATGTAAACGACCAAGGGATAGAGGAGCCACGCACGATGCCCGCTGGCGCGTTCAATACCGCCGACTTCAAGGTCTTCGACGTGAAGGGCTTCCGCCCGCGCATGGGCGAGATCCGCAGCCGCATCCGGCCCAAGCTGGAGACGATGGGTCACAGCCTCGTGCCCGCCGTGAGCCGGGCCACCGGCGGCCCCGCGTTTCCCCACGTGGCCAGGCACGCACGGCGCACCGTCAACCCGCCCGACGACACCTGGGTGGCGTTCGGTCCCGACACCCGTGGCTACAAGAAGCATTGCCACTTCAAGGTGGCGGTGTCGCGGCACTGCGTGCGCTTCCTCTTCGAGGTCGGCCCCGAGCACGCCGACAAGAAGCGCTGGGCGTCGGCGTGGAAGCGCAGCGCCGGCAAGCTGGGTCCCGTGCTCCGTCGCGTGCGGGGCCTGGCGTGGTTCAAGAACGAGCACGACGAGGAGCCCGGGGCGCCGCTCACCGACCTGGCGCCCGAGCAGCTCGCCGAGCTGGCCGACGAGCTGACGCGCACGCGCGACGGCCAGCTCGTGCTGGGCCGCGCGGTGGCGGCCGAGGAGGCCGCGCGCTGGACCGAGGCGCAGTACCGCGCCGCCGCCCTGGAGACGTTTCGCACACTGGCGCCGCTCTACCGCCTGCGGTCGTGACGGCAGCGGTCGCCGGCGCCGTCATCTTCGACATGGACGGTGTCCTGCTCGACTCCGGCGCCCACCACCGCGACGCGTGGCGCCAGCTCCTCACCGAGCTCGGCGTGGAGCCGGTGCCCGATTTCTGGCGGCGCACCATCGGCCGGCCCGCCGAGGAGGCCGTGGCCGACCTCCTCGACCGTCCGGTGGGCGCGGAGGAGGCGGCGACGCTGGCCCGCCGCAAGCGCGAGCACTACGCACGTCTGGCCGCCCGCGGCATGCTGCCCGTCGCCGGCGCGCCGGCCTTCGTCACGCTGCTCGCCGCCGAGGGCGTGCCGCGCGCCGTCGCCACCTCGGCCTCGCGTCACGAGGTCGAGTCGCTGCTGACCGAGATCGGCGTGCGCGAGCACTTCGAGGTCATCGTCACCGCCGACGACGTGCGCTGGGGCAAGCCCAATCCCGAGGTCTACCTGCGCGCGGCCGAGCTGTTGGAGTTGCCGCCCAAGGGCTGTCTCGTCTTCGAGGACTCGGTGGTGGGCATCCACGCCGCCCGCAACGCCGGCATGCGCGTGATCGGGCTCACCACCGCTCACACCGTGCGCGAGCTGCTGGCCGCCGGCGCCGAGCGCGCGATCGCCGACTTCGAGGGATTCGAATGGCCCGTGTGAGCGCGCCGGACTTCTGGGATGGGCTGTACGCCACCGGTGGCGACGGCTGGGAGCTGGGCCAGCCGGCCCCGCCGCTCGTGGACTTCGTCGAGCAGACGCCGCCGCCCCGGGGGCGGGTCGCCGTGCTGGGCTGCGGGCGAGGCCACGACGCCCGCTTCCTGGCTACCCGCGGCTACGACGTCGTGGGCTACGACTTCTCGCCGGCGGCGGTGAGGGCGGCCCGGGCCCTGGCGCGACGGGACGGGGTGCGCGTGGCGTTCGAGCAGCGTGACATCTTCACGCTGGGCCGCGAAGCGGCCCACGCCTTCGACGGGGTGTGGGAGTACACGTGCTTCTGCGCGATCGATCCCGCCCGCCGCGACGCGTACGTGCGCACGGTGGCGAGCATCCTCAAGCCGGGCGGCTGGCTGCTGGCCTGCTTCTTCCCGCTGCGCGCGGTCAACGCGGGGCCGCCCTTCCCGGTCTCGCGCGCCGAGCTGCGCCGCCGCTTCGCGCCCGCGTTCCGCTTCGAGCGCGCCCAGCCGCCGCTCCGCTCCGCCCGCGGCCGCCAGGGCCGCGAGTGGCTGGTCCTCGCGCGGCGCGTGTGAGCGCCGGCCTCGCCCCCTTTCTCCGCTCGTGCGCGCGTGTTACCGTGGGCGTCACTCTCGCCCAGGAGGTTCAGCTCATGACACGCGCCCGCCTCGTACCGGCGCTGCTTGCCGCCGCGCTCCTCGCGCTCACCGTCGCTCCGCCTCCGGCGGCGGACGCGCAGGCGCCGACCATCAAGGTCGGCCTCCTCTTCGACCACTCCGGCCCGTTCTCGGCCGCCGGCTCGCTCAACTGCTGGCGCGGCGCCAAGATGATGATCGACCTCATCAACGAGCGCGGCGGCGTGCTGGGCAAGTACAAGATCGTCCAGGTCGACGGCGACAGCCAGTCCAAGGCCGAGGTCGCCATCAACGAGGCCGAGCGGCTGCTGAACGTCGACAAGGTGGACATCCTGGCCGGCGTCTACTCCAGCGCCCACGCGGTGCCGCTGGCCGAGAAGGTGGACAAGCAGAAGAAATTCCTGTGGATCACGACGGCCATCGCCGACGGTGTACTGAAGGACCGGAATCTTCAGTACACGTTCCGGCCGCAGCCCAACGGCGGGCTGTTCGGCGCTTATTCTGTGCAGTACATTGCCAGCTATTCGCAGGAGCGGTTCAAGAAGGCGCCCAAGGATCTGCGCGTGGCGATCATCTACGAGGACGGTCCTTACGGCGCCGGCGTCGCGGCCGCCAACGAGGCCGAGGCCAAGAAGTTCGGCATGCAGGTCGTCCTCAAGGAAGGCTTCTCGATCCAGGCGCCCGACCTCAGCTCGCTGGTGACCAAGCTGCGCGCGGCCCGACCCGACGTCCTCTTCCACACCGGCTATGCGCCCGACATCGCGCTGTTCCTGCGCCAGGCCAAGGAGCAGGGCCTCCGCGTGAAGGCCTATCTCGGCCACGGCGCCGGTCACAGCCAGCTCGACAAGCTGAAGGAAGGCTTCGGGAACGAGATCGAGGGCTTCCACACGGTCGACCCCATCGCCTCGCAGCTGCTCGATCCCAAGAAGCTCAAGCCCGGCGTGGGCGAGCTGACGGCGGAGATGGTGAAGCGCTACAAGACCTTCGAGCCGAACATCGCGCCCGCCGCCATCGCCCCGCACGTGTCGATGGGCTTCAACAACATGTGGATCCTCCTCAACGACGTGGTGCCGCGGGCGATCCAGAAGCACGGCGGCTTCGGACCCGAGGCCCTCGCCAAGGCGGCGCGCGAGACCGACATCCCCGAGGGCGGCACCATGCAGGGCTACGGCGTGAAATTCCTGCCGGCCGGCAACCCGATGGCCGGCCAGAACGAGCGCGCGTTCCCGGCCGTGTTCCAGGTCGTCGAGGGCAAGTTCGAGCTCGTCTATCCCAAGACCGTGCAGACGGCGAGCCCGATCCTGCCGCTGGCTGCTTCGTCGCCCTTCAGCGCTCGATAGCTCGGGAGGGGGCGTCGCCACTTTGATGAGCGAGGGGGCCACGCCCCCTCGGACTCCCCGGCCGACGGCGCAGCGGGCCTGACGGCCCGCTCGCGCTTACCTCCCCCCAGGAGGATTGCGCGGGCAAAGCCCGCGCTCGAAAGTGATTGAATGAATGCGTGAGCCGATGTTGGGTGAGGCGATGTTGAGGGTGTCGGGGTTGACGAAGCGGTTCGGAGGGTTCACGGCTCTCAATGCCGTGTCGTTCGACGTCTACGAGGGCGAGATTCTCGGACTCATCGGGCCGAACGGGTCGGGGAAGACGACGGCGTTCAATTGTATTTCGGGGGCGCTGGCAGCGACGGCCGGATCGATCCGATTCAAGGATCAGGAGATCGGGGGGCTCACGCCCGATGCCATCTGCCACCGAGGCCTGGCCCGCACGTTTCAGATTCCGCGGCCGTTTCGAAAGCTGTCCATCCTCGAGAACGTCGCTGTTGCCGCCCACTACGGCGCCACCGAGCGGCTCAGCGAGGCAGAGGCGCGACGGCGGGCCGCACAGATCCTCGAGATGGTAGGGCTGCCGACCGACGCCGAGTCTCCGCCGACGCTCCTCGGGGCCGGCGGGCTCAAGAAGCTCGAGCTGGCTCGCGCGCTGGCCACCGCGCCCTCGCTGCTGCTGGCCGACGAGAGCCTGGGTGGGCTCGATCCCTCCGAGATGGCGAGCGCCGCCGACATGCTGCGCCGCGTGCGCCGCGAGCTCGCCGTGACGATCGTCTGGGTCGAGCACATCATGGGCACGCTCATGCGGATCGTCGACCGAGTGGTCGTGCTCGATCACGGCGAGAAGATCGCCGACGGCGCGCCGCTAGAGGTCGCCGAAGACCCCCGGGTCATTGAAGCCTACCTCGGCGAGCCAATCATCCTCGCGTGAAGTCGCTTGGCCGGTCAGCGGGGGTGGGGAGTGGGGGGGGGGGGGGGCCGCCCCCCCGGGCGGGGGCGCCCCCCGCCCCCGCCGCCGGGGGAGGGGACTGCCCCACGGCCCGCGGAACGCCGAAGCCCCGGGG
>JBGPZN010000472.1:0-3062 GCA_041493815.1 Methylomirabilia bacterium | reverse complement strand
CTTGTCGAATGGTCCCTGCGTGAGGGCCTTGTACTGGCCGGTCTTCCAGTACACCCAGCCCATCGTGAAGCCCACGCCGCTGACGCCGCCCTTGATGCCGTTGTAGCCGAACTTGCCGGGGTTGGCCTTCGCCCACGCGACGAGATCCTCGAACGACTTCGGCGGTGTGGCGACCTTGGCCGGGTTGTAGGCGATGGCGATCTGGTTCTGGAACATCGGCACCACGTAGCCGTCCACGGTGACGCCGAACGCCTCCTTCACCTCGGCGCCCTTCACGAGCGCGGCGTTCTTCATCTGCGGCACGTAGCGGTGCAGCAGGCCTTCCTTCACCATCTGGGAGGCGACGGCCATGCTGACCAGCGCCACGTCGATGTCCCACGCCTTGCGGCCGGTGTCGGCCTGGGCCTTGAGCTTGGTGTAGATCGCGCGGCTGGCCGGCTCACCGGTGCCGGTGCCGACCACGTTGAACTCGACGTCCTTGCTCGTCTGCGCGAAGCCGGGCCCGAGCACGGTCTTGTGCACCTCGACGACGTTGACGTCGGCGCCGATCGCCACGTTCACGCGGGTGGCGGCCGCGGCGGGCACGGCGAGGGCGGCTATCAAGATCAGCAGGCGCAGCAGCATGGCGTGGTCTCCTTGTCGGTGGTCACGATCGAGCGACCTCGAAGACGCGCAGGGCGTCGGGCGGGATGATAACGCGCACCGGCCCCGCGGGCACGTGCTCGACGCCGTCGATCATGACGAGAACGCTACCGACGCGCACGTAGTGGCGGTAGTGCGTGCCGAGGAAGAGGCTCTCCTCGAGGTGGCCGGCCAGGCCCGGAGCTCCGATCGCGAGGTCGGAGGAGCGCAGCACGACCTCGACGGCGCCGCGCAGCGGGCCCGCGTACGACAGCCTCTGCCCCGCGACCTCGATCCATCCGGCCTCGGCGCGGCCGGCGAGCCGTGTCGTCACCCCGAGGAAGTCGGCGGCGAAGGCGTCGGCCGGCCGGCGATAGACGTCCTCGGGCGTGCCGGCCTGCACGACGGCGCCGGCGTTCATCAGCACGACCTGGTCGGCGATCGCCAGCGCCTCCTCCTGGTCGTGGGTGACGTAGATGGTGGTGATGCCGACCCGTCGCTGCAGGCGCCGGATCTCCGCCCGCAGCCGCTGCCGCACCTTGGCGTCGAGGTTCGACAGCGGCTCGTCCAGCAGCAGCACGCGCGGCTCGACGACGAGCGCGCGGGCCACCGCCACGCGCTGCTGCTGGCCGCCCGACAGGGCGCCGGGCTTGCGCTGCGCGACCGACTCGACGTCGCCGATCTCGACCAGCGCGAGGCTCGCCAGCACGCGCTCACGGATCTCGCTCCGGGGCAGACGGCGCAGGCGCAGGCCGTAGGCGACGTTGTCGAAGGCGGTCATGTGCGGCCACAGAGCGTAGCTCTGGAAGACCATCGCTGTCGCCCGCTCCTGCGGCGGCCGCGCGGTCACGTCCTCGCCGCCGAAGCGGATGGTGCCGGCATCCACGCGCACGAAGCCGGCGATCGAGCGTAGCAGCGTGGTCTTGCCGCAGCCGGAGGGGCCCAGGATGGCGGTGAGCCGGCCGGCGGCGAACGCGAGCGAGACGCCGCGTAGCGCTTCGACCGATCCATACCGCTTGCGCACGTCCTCCACGCGGACGTCGACCGCCTCGGCGTCGCGCGCGGTCGCGGCGCTCAGGCCAGCCATCTCCGCGCGCGCCGGGGGCTTCGCCTCGTCGCCCGGAGCGCACGCGCGACCGCGTCCTGGGGCGTGGCGGCGACGAGCAGCGGCACCCGCCGACCCTCCGGCTGCTGCAGGCGCCACGTGTGCAGGCCGACGACGGGGATGCCAAGCTTGAGCGCCAGCGCGATCTCCGACAACGTGCCGTACATCCCGCCGATGGCGATGACGGCGTCGCATGAGCGCACGAGGACGACGTTGCGCGCCTGGTCAATGCCGGTGACGATCGGGATTGTCACCCAGCGGTTGGCGTCGCGCCGCCGGACGCCCGGCAGCAGCCCGACCACGACGCCGCCCGCCTCGGCAGCGCCGCGCGAGGCCGCCTCCATCACTCCGCCCAGGCCGCCACAGAGGAGGATGGCGCCGGCGCGCGCGATGGCCGCCCCGACCTGCGCCGCCTCGCGCGCGACGCGGGCGGAGCAGACACCTTCCCCGACGACGCCGATGTGCACGGCCATGACGCCGGGGGAGTCTATCACCGACGCGCGACTACGTGATCTCGAGCGGCCCGCCCGTGATTGTCAGCGACCTCGGCCCCGCTCGTTGCCGCTCGTGTTACGCGAGCGCGGCCGCGCCGATGGCCGCCGCCGAGGGGTGAGCATGCTCTCCAGCCGGGCCAGTCGCCGGTCGATGCGCGCCAGCGCGTCGTCGCCGGCGGCGGGCTGGGCGAGGTAGCCGCGCTCGAGCAGCGCGACGAACACGTCGGCGATCTCGGCCGCGCTGCGCTTGCCGTCCGGCCGGTACCACTTGTGGAGCCAGTTGCACATGCCGAGCAGGCCGAAGACGACGAGCCGCGGCGGCAGGTCGCGCAACAGGCCGGCCTCGACGCCCTCGCGGACCACCCGCGCGATGGCCTGGTCGTACTCGCGCTTGGCCCGGGTGGCGCGCGCCGCCATCGGCGGCGGCAGCCCGCTCTCCTCGCTGAAGAACACCGTCAGGAAGGGCAGGTGGTCGGCCAGCAGCGTGACCTGATAGTGGACGATGCGCCGCAGGGTGTCGTCGGCGGGGCGCCGCTCGGCGATGATCCGGCGCAGCCCTTGCTGGAACCGGTCGATGATCCGTTCCACGACGAGGCTGAGCAGCTCTTCCTCGCTGGAGACGTAGCGGTAGAGCGTGACCTTCGCCAGCCCGCTCCGCTCGGCGATGGCGTCGAGCGTGGCGGTGCGGTAGCCGACCTGGCCGTAGGCGGCGGCGGCCGCCCGGACGATCTCGTCGAGAACGGCGGCCCGGGTTGGCGGGAGCGTGGCGTCCCTTGACATGCGTCGCCTCCAGGGCCTAGCATAACCCGTCAGTTCAGGAACTGAACCTGAAAGGAAAGCAG
>JBGPZN010000538.1:0-2567 GCA_041493815.1 Methylomirabilia bacterium | reverse complement strand
CTGTCGCTCACCGTGCCCATGATCTACTGGGCGCCGGGCGAGCTCGGAAGCCGGCTGGCCCGCGCCTTCAACGACGCCTGCAGCGAGGCGCACCGGGCCTATCCCGACCGCTTCGTCGGCTGCGCCATGCTGCCCATGCAGGAGCCGGCGCGCGCGCTGGCGGAGCTCGAGCGGGCGGTGCGCCTGCCGGGGATGCGGGCGGTCTACATGGGGACCAACGTCAACGGCCGCGAGCTGTCCGACCCGGAGCTCTACCCCGTGTTCGAGCGCTGCGCCCAGCTCGGGCTGCCGGTGCTGCTGCATCCGATCCGCGTGATCGGCGCCGAGCGCCTGCAGCCCTTCTACCTCCAGAATCTCCTGGGCAATCCGTTCGACAACGCGATTGCGGCGGCCCATCTCGTCTTCGGCGGCGTGCTCGACCGGCTGCCGAAGCTCCAGGTGGTCCTGCCGCATGCCGGCGGCGCGTTCCCGTACGTCGCCGGCCGGCTCGAGCGGGGGCAGAAGGTCCGCCCCGAGGCGCAGAAGCGGGCGCGGCGTCCGGTCCGCGCGTACCTGCGCCGCTTCGCGTACGATACGATCACCCACGACCCGCGCGCGCTGCGCTACCTCGTCGACACGGTGGGCGCCGACCGGGTGATGCTCGGCAGCGACTTCTGCTTCGACATGGGCTACGAGCGGCCGCGCGCCATCGTGCTGGACCGGGCGGTGGGGCTGACGCGTCGCGACCAGTCGCGAGTCCTCCGCGACAACGCCGCGCGGCTCCTCCGGCTCGGCTGAGGACGCGCGGGCCGTGACGGCGGAGTTCTGGATCACCCAGTCGTTCAACGGCATCTCCTACGGCGCGCTCCTGTTCCTGCTGGCCAGCGGGCTCTCGCTGATCTTCGGCGTGATGCGCATCGTCAACATGACCCACGGCTCCTACTTCATGCTGGGCGGCTACGTGGGGCTCACGGTGGTGCGCCGCACCGGGAGCTTCGTCCTGGCGCTCCTGGCCGGGACGGTGGTGATCGCGCTGGTGGGGATGGGGATGGAGCGCCTGTTCCTCCGGCGGCTGCGCGGCGAAGAGCTGGGGCAGGTCCTGATGACGATCGGCTTCGCGCTGATCTTTCAGGATCTGGCGCTCCTGATCTGGGGCGGCGACCCGTACAACCTGCCGGTGCCGGCCGTGCTCTCCGGCTCGCTCCGCGCCGGCGGCGCCGTGTTCCCCGTCTACCGGATCTTCATCGTCGCCGTGGCCGTCGCGGTCGGGATCGCGCTCTGGCTCTTGCTCGACCGCACGCGCGCGGGCGCCATGATCCGGGCCGCCGTGGACGATGCCGAGATGGCCCAGGGCGTGGGCATCAACGTGCCGAGGGCCTCTCTCGCCGTCTTCTCTCTGGGCGCCGCGCTGGCCGCCTTGGGCGGCGTCATCGGCGCCGGCTTCCTCGGCGTCTATCCGGGCGCCGACTTCGAGGTCCTGCCCTACGCCTTCGTCGTCGTCATCGTGGGCGGGCTCGGCAGCCTGCCGGGCGCCATGGCCGGGAGCCTGCTGGTCGGCCTGCTCGACAACTTCGGCAAAGCGCTGTTCCCCGAGCTGTCCTACTTCACCCTCTTCGCCCCGATGGCGCTGATCCTGGCCATCCGGCCGACCGGCCTCTTCGGCCGCTCGTGATCCGCCGACGGTCGCTCTACGCCGTGCTGGTGTTCGCTGCGCTGGCGCTGCTGGCGCCGGTTCTGCCGCCCTACCCGCTCACGCTCCTGACCCAGGCGCTCATCTTCGGAATCCTGGCCATGAGCCTCGACGTGCTGCTGGGCTACACCGGGCTGCCCTCTCTCGGACAGGCCGCGTACTTCGGCGCCGCCGCCTACGCGGTGGCGCTGTTGGCCACCGAGCGTCAGGTCGGGCTCCTCGGCTGCGTGGTGGCCGGCATCGCACTGGCGACCGCCGCCGCCGCCGTCTTCGGCGTGGTCGCCATCCGCGCCACGGGCACCTACTTCCTCATGATCACGCTGGCGCTCGGCATGGTCGCCTGGGGGCTCGCCTTCCGGTGGGTGTCGCTCACCAAGGGCGACAACGGCGTCTCGGGCGTGCCACGGCCCGAGCTGGGCGCGCTCGACCTCACCCCGCCGCTGCCCTTTTTCTACTTTGTGCTCGTCGTCGCGGCGCTGGCCTGGACGCTGCTCGGACTCCTCGTCATCTCGCCCTTCGGCCTGGGGCTCAAGGGCATCCGCGGAAGCGAGTCGCGCATGCAGGCGCTCGGGTACAACGTGTGGCTGCACAAGTACATCGCCTTCGTGCTGTCGGGCACCTTCGCCGGCGTGGCCGGCGTGCTCTGGGCCTACTACAACGGCTTCGTCGGCCCCACCGACGTCCAGCTCGTGACGTCGGTCGAAGCGCTCCTGATGGTGGCCCTCGGCGGCCCGGGCACGCTCGTCGGGCCCGCGATCGGCGCCGGGGTCATCGTGTTCCTCAAGAACTTCGTCAGCGTCTACACGAAACGCTGGCTCCTAATCCTGGGAGCCGTCTACATCGGCGTCATCCTCTTCGCGCCGCAGGGCATCGTGGGCGCGATGCGGGGCCGCCGGCG
>JBGPZN010000120.1:0-8525 GCA_041493815.1 Methylomirabilia bacterium | reverse complement strand
GCCGAGCTGCCCGGCCACGCGATCAACGGGCACGACCGGCTGACCGCGCCCCTCGCTGGCCGACGCCAGGCGCCGGCGTCGCCACGGGGCGCTCGTCGGTGGCCTCGGCGAGGGCTCGACGCTGCGCCGCGGTCCGGTGGCCGCGTCATCGTCGGCCCCGGGGTGCTTCCCCTCGACGTGCCGGACGCGCACCTGGCCGCGGTGGTGGACACGGTCGCCACCCTCAGGTAGCCCTCCGAAGCGTGTAGAGGATTTGCTCGGCGCCGGGGTGCGCCGGCGTGTCACCGTAGCCGGCCGTCGCCCGCTCCACCGTCAGTCCGGCGCCGGCGGCCAGCTTCTGCATCTCGGCGCTCGTGATCCAGCGGCGCTCGGTGGCGAACTCCCGGCGGTCCACGCGCCCGTCGCGCTCCGTGGCCTCGAAGATGTGCCGGCGCCGCTCGACCTGGGTGGCCGGGTCCAGCGCGTAGGCGATCCAGGCGCGGACGCGGCGGCCGTCGCCGTGCAGCGTGTCACGGCGAAGCATCGGCTCGGGCGGGCAGTGGGCCAGCCGCGCATGGGGAACGACGACGTCGACGAGCACGCGGCCGCCGGGTGCGAGCAGCGCGGCGGCATCGGCCAGCGCGCGGCGCTGGGCCTCGGCGGTGACCAGGTAGTTGAGCGTGTAGTAGGGGAAGAGGATCAGGGGAAAGAGGCCGCGCAGCGGCAGCCGCATGGCGTCGGCCCGAACGAGCCGCACGCGCCGCTGCACGTCGAGCGGCTCGCGGGCCAGCCGCAGCACCAGGCGCGCGAGCATCGAGGCCGAGAGATCCACCGCGACGACGTCGGCGCCGGTGCGCGCCAGCGGCAGCGTGAGCCGCCCGGCGCCGGCGCCCACTTCGAGGATGGGGCCGCCGAGCCGGCGCGCGTGCTCCAGGTAGACGGGCAGGTCGTCGGGGCCGGCGCCGATGTAGACGTCGTAGACGTCTGCGAAGTCGCGATAGGGATCGTCGCTCACGCCGGCGGCGCGGCGCCGGTGCGCTCGACGATCAGCCGGTAGTGCTCGGGACGACGATGGCGCGCGAAGTCGAAGACCGTGCGCTTGAAAGACCGGCCGAGGTCGAGGTCGCAGCGGGCCACGACCAGCTCGTCGCCGAGCGTGGTCGCCATCGCCACCGTCTCGCCCGAGGGCGCGATGATCTGGCTCTGACCGATCTGATCCACGCCTTCCTCGCGCCCGCACTTGGCCACGCCGACCACCCAGGCGCCGTTCTGATAGGCGCCGGCCTGCATGACGAGCTGGTTGTGGAAGTTGGCGAGCCCGTCGTGCTCGGGCGCCGGCGGGTTGTGCACGGGCGTGTTGTAGCCGAGCAGGATCAGCTCCACGCCCTGCAAGCCCATCACGCGGTAGGTCTCGGGCCAGCGGCGGTCGTTGCAGATGCACATGCCGACGATCCCGCCGAGCAGGCGCCACACGCCGAAGCCGAGGTTGCCGACGTCGAAGTAGCGCTTCTCCAGGTGCTGGAACGGGCGGGCCGGCTCGGGCCCGGCGTGACCGGGGAGGTGGATCTTGCGGTATCGGCCGACCAGGCGGCCGTCGCGGTCGACCAGGATCGCGGTGTTGAAGTGGCGGACGGCGCCGTCCTCGTGCGTCAGCTCCGCGTAGCCCAGGCAGAAGGCGAGGCCGAGGCGGCGCGCCTCGTCGAAGAGCGGCCGGGTCTCCGGCCCCGGCATCTCGCGCTCGAAGAACGCGTCCACCTCGGCCTGCTCGGGCAGCCACCAGCGCGGGAAGAAGGTCGTCAGCGCCAGCTCGGGGAACACGACGAGGTCGCAGCCGCGCGCCTTCGCCTCGTGCAGGTGCGCGACGAGGCGCTTGACGACTGTGCCGCGGGTCTCGTCCCGCGCGATCGGCCCCAGCTGGGCGGCGCCGACGGTGACGACGCTCACACCTGGATGTTCCAGAGCAGGGTGGCGCCGAACTGCAGCACGCCCTGCACGTTCTTGCGGAACGCGCCCGGCACCACGAACTGGCCCCACGGCACGTACGGGACCTCGTCGAACGCCAGCACCTGCACCTTCTCGGCGATCGCCTTGCGCTTGGCGGCGTCGGGCTCCCGGGCGAAGTCCGCGCGCAGCTTCTCCATCGGCTCGCTGGTGGGCCAGCCGAACCACGCCTTGTCGCCGGCGCCGCCCAGCACCGAGGAGACGGCCGGGGTCATCGTGTCGAAGGAGGTCGACCACGTGTGGAAGACGTTCCAGCCTCCCTGGGCCGGCGCCTCCTTCTTCGCACGCCGCGCGACCATCGTGGACCAGTCCATCGATTGCAGATCCACGGTGGCGCCGAGCGACTTGAGCATCTCCATCGTCACCAGCGCCGGCGCGTGGGCGTACGGCGAATCGGCAGGATCGAGGACGACGATCGGCCGGCCGTCGTAGCCGGACTCCTTGAGGAGCTGCCGGGCGCGCTCGAGGTCGGGCTTGACCGCGCCCGCCGCCGACTCGTACGGCAGGCCGCCGCACATGAACACCGACGGGCAGGTCTTGTAGTACTTCTCGTTGCCGATGACCGCTTGCAGGTAGTTCTTCTGATCCACGGCCAGCAGCAGGGCTTGCCGAGCCTTCTTGTTGTTGAACGGGGGGTGCAGGTGGTTGGGCCGCAGGATGCCCTGGCTGCCCTTGGGATCGGTCACGAAGACGGTGATGCCGGCGTTCTTCTCCAGGCGCGGTGCGAAATCGAGGGGGATGTTCTCCCAGTAGTCGACCTCGCCGGCCTCGAGCGCGGCGCCGGCCGTGGCCGCGTCGGGGAGGTAACGCCACTCCACACGGTCGACCAGCGGGCGCTTGCCGCCGGCGGCGCCGCTCGGGTTCTCCTTGCGGGGGACGTAGTCGGCGTTCTTGATGTAGACGACGCGGTGGCTCGGCTGCCACTCGTCCTTGGAGAACCTGAACGGCCCCGAGCCGATGACCTCCTTGACCTGGTCGTTGGGGTCGGTGGCGGCCAGGCGGGCGGGCATGATGAACGACGGGCTGGCCGAGGGCTTGCCGAGCGCGTCGAGCACCAGGCCGAACGGCACCTCCAGCTCGATCGCGAACGTCTTCTTGTCCACCGGCGCCATCTTCGACAGCGAGGCCATCATGAGTCGCCCGACCGCGTCCCTGGCCCCCCAGCGCTTGATCGAGGCCACGCAGTCCTCGGCCGTCACCGGCGCGCCGTCGTGGAACTTGAGCCCGTCGCGCAGAGTGAACGAGTACTTCATCGCGTCCTTGCTCACCGTGTACTTGTCGACCATCTGCGGCTGCAGCTTGAGGTTGGCGTCCAGCGCGAACAGCGTGTCGAAGATCATGTAGCCGTGGTTGCGCGTGATGTACGCGGTCGTCCAGATCGGGTCGAGGATCTTGAGATCCGCGTGGGGCACGAACTTGAGCGTTCCGCCGCGCTTCTGCGCGTGGACGTACGGAGCGGAGACGGTGGTGGCGGCGACGGCAGCGGTCCCGGCGAGGAAGCGGCGGCGGCTGAGGCTCATCGCGTGGTCCTCCTGTTCGTGGTGCGCGATGGTGGCACGCCGCCGGGCGGCGTGCAAGGGCCGGGGCCTGGGTGTTATCGTCGAGAAAACGAACGCTAGGAGAGAGCGCCCGATGTCCTCGAGCCCGCGGTCCGGTCACCCGTATCACATGCACGATGCGATCTACGCGCAGCCCGGCGCGCTGCGCCTGCTCACCCGGGGGCAGGGCCCAACCCTCGCCGCCGCCGCCGCGCGAGTGGCCGAGGCCCCGCACGTGTGGCTGGCCGGTGTGGGCTCGTCGTGGCACGCGGCGCTGGTCGGCGAGCTGCTGTTCGCACGGATCGGCGGCCTCGGCCGTCGGGCTCGCGCCGTCCACGCGTTCGACCTCGTCGAATACGGGCCGCCCGATCCCGGCCCCGCCGCCGCGGTGGTGGCGGTCACCCACCGCGGCACCAACCGCTACGCCGGCGCGGCGCTCGCGCAGGCTCGGAAGGCCGGGGGCGCCACCGTGGCGATCACCGGCCGGGGCGGCGACGGCCCGCCCGGCGCCGAGCACGTGCTGCGCACGGTCGAGCAGGAAGCCTCGGCGTGTCACACGGTGAGCTACACCTCGGCGCTGGCGATGCTCGCCGCGCTCGCCGCCGCCGCCGGTCGTGACGACGAGACGGCGCACCAGCTCGATGCGATCCCCGATCTGCTGGCCATGCTGCTCGGGCAGGAGTCGTGGGAGGAGCTGGCCGCCCGCTTCGGCGGCCGCCGGCGCTACTGGTTCGTCGGCGGCGGGCCGAACACCGCCACTGCGTACGAGGCGGCGCTGAAGCTGAGCGAGGCGGCGTGGCTGCCGGCGGTCGGGCTGGGCTGCGAGCAGTTCCTGCACGGCCCGTGGGCGGCGCTGGAGCCGGACGACCTCGTGATCCTCATCGCGCCGCCCGGCCCCTCGCACGCGCGCTGCCGCGACGTGGCGCGAGTCGCGGTCGAGATCGGCGCGCCCGTGATCGCCCTCGTGGCCGAGGACGACCGGGACATCGCGCCGCTGGCGGCCGAGACCATCGCGCTGCCGGCGGTGGCGGAGCTGCTCTCGCCGATCGTAGCCGTCGTCCCACTCCAGCTCCTCACGTATCATCTGGCCGTGAAGGCCGGCGCCAATCCCGACACGATGAGGGCGGAGCAGCCCTCCCACGGCCGCGCGCGCGTGGCTGCCGGCGCCCTGTAGCGTCCCGCGCTCTTGATCGCACGCCGCCTGATCGTCCTCCTGTGTCTCACGGGAGCCACGACCACGGTATCCATCGGCGCGTTTCCCGCGCTGCTGCCGGAGCTGGGCGCCGCCGCCACCCTGGCCGACTGGCAGCTCGGCGCCGTGGCCGGCGCGTTCGGATTGGCGCGGATGCTCTCCAACGTGCCGGTCGGACTGTTCATCACGCATCACCTGTCGCGCGCGCTCGTGCTGTCGCCGGGCTTGATGCTGGCCGGCGCGCTGCTGCTGGCGGGCGGCGGCGGCTTCGTCACGCTGATGCTCGGGCGTGCGCTCATGGGGCTGGGCCACACGCTGTGCATGCTGGGCGGCCTTACCGCGATCCTGCGCTACCGGGCCGGCCCTGGCCTCGCCTCCTCGCTCAACGCGGTGGAGTTCTCCGCGATGCTCGGCGTCCTGAGCGGCGCCACGCTGCTCGGCGTTCTGCCCCGCACGGTGCCGTGGAACGCGGCGCTGCTGCTGTCCTGCGCGCCGATGGTCGCGAACCTCTTCCTGCTGCCGGCGCTGCGGCGCGCGCTGCCGGCGCCGGCGGGCCACGGGCCGCGGCCGATCTTCGCGCGCAGCCAGGCCGACGCGGAGCCGCGCGAGGGCGGCGGGCCGCCGGCGCCCGGATCGGGCGGGTTCCTGGCCGTGCTGGCTGTGGCGGCCGGCGCCGCGGTCGCCGTGAGCTACTCGACCGTGGAGCAGTTCGCCATCCCGCTGCGCGGCAGTCGTGAGTTCGGACTCGACCGGGCCGGCATCGCGCGGCTGCTCATGCTCGCGCAGATCGTGGACGTCGCCACGCTGCTGCCGCTGGGCGCGCTGGCCGATCGCCGCGGCACGCCGGTGGTGCTCGGCAGCGTCCTGCTCGTGTTCGCGCTGGCGTTGGCGCTCATCGGGTTCGGCACGCTGCCGATGCTGGCGGTCGGCTGCGCGCTGTTCGGCTTCAGCATGGCGGGGTGGATGCTGCCGCTCGGTATCCTGCGTGCGGTCACGCCGCCGGCCCAGGTCGCCTGGCGGACCGCGCTCTATCGCGTGTCGGTGGACGGCGGGATGTTCGCCGGGCCCTTCGTCTCCGGGCTGCTCACGGTCCGGCACGCCGGCGTGGTGCCGGGGGTGATGCTGGTGGTGCTGGTGGTGGTGGGCCTGGCGCTGCTCGCCCGCGCGCGCCTCACTGCGCGGTCGCGGTGAGTCACGGCGTCGCGGCTCTGCTCGACGCTCTAGCGGAAATCCACGGCGATTCGGATCTGGCAGGGGCTCTGGGCGGCGACGCAGGCACTCGAGATCGCGAGCAGCAGCAGCAGCGCGAGTGCGGTCAGACGCTGACGACGATCCGGCAGGCCCGGGCGAGCAGACCGAGGAACCACAGCGAGCGCGGGAGCCACATCTCGGCCTCCACCCACGCCAGGGTCACGACGCCGCCCAGCACCGTGATCGTCGCGAACCAGTCGGGCAGGCGAAACCACCGCGTGATCGGTAGCAGAAAGCCGCCGAACACCGCGAGCACGAAGACCAGCGCCAGCGCGCCGACCAGCATGGCGAGCGGCCCCAGGAACAGCGTGGAGAAGAGGAGGATCAGCGCGTCGGCGCGACCGAAGTTCGGGTCGCTGAACGCGCGCGACACCTCGGGCTGGTTGGCGAACCACGCGGCGATACCGCGCGGCTCCAGCACGCCCAGATAGATGGTGCCGTACAACAGCGCACCGAACAGGATCAACCACTGGTGGACACGCAGCCCTGATTGGCTGACGGCGTAGCGCATTGAGCTCCCCCCACTCTGAGTTCCTGGCGGACAGAGGATGAGGCAAGGGCAGTGCCAGAGCAGCCCGCCAAAGCACGCCCGATAAATCAGCCCGTTACGGGTCGGCCCCGCGGGGTGTGACTGTCAGGGTTTCCAGGGCAATGACAGTAGGTCATGCCAAATCGGCGGGACGTCACCTAAACCGGCCAGGGCTCCTGATTCCAGCCCATGTCCCAGAACATCCACTCGTACCGGGCGGTGATGAGCACGTGGCGGAGCATGGCGTCACGCTCGGCCGGGCGAAGGCGCTCGGCGACCGAGTCGGTGGCGGCCAGGACCGCGCGCACGACGTCGCCGAACTCGTCCGCGGCGTAGGTGGCGATCCAGCGCGCGTAGATCGGGTCGGGTGAGCCGGCGCGCTCGAGGGTCTTGCCGACCTCCCAGTAGATCCAGTAGCAGGGCAGGAGCGCGGCCAGCGCCTCGTGGAAGGGCGCGCCGTAGGCGACGGCCAGCAGGTAGCTGGTGTAAGCGAGGTTCGTCGGCGCCAGCGGCGTGGCGGCGACCGTGGCCGGCGACAGCCCGAACTCCTTGAAGAAGCTCTCGTGCAGCGCCCGCTCGACGCGCAACGCGCCGGCGGCGTGGTCGTTGAACATCACGATCCAGTCGTCCTCGGGGGCGCGCGCCGCCGCCAGCGACAACGAGCGGGCGAACTCGCGCAGGTAGAGCGCGTCCTGGACAGCGTAGAAGCGGAAGCGGTCGCGCGGCAGCGAGCCGTCGGTCAGCCCGGCCAGGAACGGATGGCGCAGGATCGCGTCGTAGATCGGCGCCATGGCCGTCCACAGCTCGCCGGTGAAGCTCATGGCCGCGTCCGCCTCGGCATGGCTTCAGGAGTATCATGAACGCCCATTCCGCATCGGCTTCGGAGGAACGGCATGACCCAGGACCTGCTCGAGTCGGCCAAGGACGGTGTCGCCACGCTCACCCTCAACCGGCCCGACCGTCTCAACGCCATGTCGGGGCCCATGCTCGACGCGCTGCTGGAAGCGCTTCCGCGGCTCGCCGAAGATGGCGAGGTGGGCGTCGTCGTCCTGACCGGCAGCGGCCGCGGGTTCTGCGCGGGCGGTGACGTCAAGGCCATGGCCGAGGGGCGAGAGTTCGGCGGTACCACCCTGGAGGAGAAAGCGCAGGCCCTGCGTTCGCGCATGGAGGTCTCGCGCTGGCTGCACGAGATGCCGAAGCCGACCATCGCCATGGTACGGGGCGCCGCCGCCGGCGCCGGGTTGTCGCTCGCCCTGGCCTGTGATCTACGGATCGCCGCGGACTCGGCACGCTTCGCCACCGCCTTCGCGCGCGTGGGCTACTCGGGTGATTTCGGCGGAAGCTGGTTCCTCACCCAGCTCGTCGGCACCGCGAAGGCGCGCGAGCTGTACTACACCGCCGACATCCTCGACGCGACCCAGGCGCTGGCGCTGGGCGTCGTCAATCGAGTCGTGCCGGACGCGCGGCTCGAGGAGGAGACGCAGGCGCTGGCGGCGCGCCTGGCCCGTGGTCCGCGGGTCGCCCTGCGTTACATGAAGCGAAACATGAACGCCGCGGAGACCGCGTCGCTCAAGGATTGCCTCGACCTGGAGGCGTGGCACCACACGCGCACCGGCTTCACCGAAGACCATCGCGAAGCGGCCAAGGCCTTCGTCGACAAGCGCGAGCCCCTGTTTCGCGGCCGGTAGGGTCCACCAGGGTCGGTGACAAAGTTCGTCAGTTTGACTGCCGAAAAATGGCCGCCGGAGACCCCTGACCCCCGCTGACCTGCTGTTCGTAAGTGATCGTCATCACGCAGTTTCAGGTGAGTTTGTATTCCTTGGCATCACCCATGCTTTCTGCCCCTTCAGGCTCAACGCCAGTCACCAAGCTCAAGGAGAAATAGACATGTTCAGACTCATGCAGAAGCGGTTGGGCGGTCAGCGCGGCTTCACGCTGATCGAGCTCCTCATCGTCGTGGCGATCATCGGCATTCTGGCCGCGATCGCGGTGCCCCTGTACGCCAACGTGCAGGCGCGGGCGCGCATTGCCAAGG
>JBGPZN010000075.1:0-10568 GCA_041493815.1 Methylomirabilia bacterium | reverse complement strand
CTATCGCACCTGCCCGATCGAGCACCCCTGCCTGCGCGACCTCCCCGCCGCCGACGTCTATGCTCAGGCTCGAATGGCTTTGCGAGCCGCAGCCGTAGGCGAGGCGAGCCTGTGAACGAAATCTTGCGAGCCGCAGCCGTAGGCGAGGCGAGCCTGTGAACGAAATCTTGCGAGCCGCAGCCGTAGGCGAGGCGAGCCGGTGAGCACGCGGTCGCTGCGCATCCTGCATCTCGCGGCGAATCGATGGTGGACGGGCAGCGCCGATCCCATCATCCGGCTGGTGAGCGGGCTGCGGGCGCTCGGCCACCACGTGCTGCTCGGCGTCACACCCGGCGACCGGTTCGAGGCCAAGGCGCGGGAGGCGGGGCTGCCGCTCGTCGAGGGCCTGCACCTGCGGGCCCGGCTGGCGCCGATCGAGCTGGCGAAGGACGCGATGCGGCTGCGGGCGCTGGTCACGAGCGAGGGCATCGACATCGTGCACGCCCACCACTCGCACGACCACTGGTTGTCGCTGGTGATCCGCGCGCGTCACGCGCACGACGGACGCGCCGCACTCGTCCGCACCTTCCACAACGTTCGCTCGGTCAAGCGCTCGGTGCCGGCGCGGCCGCTCTATCGCCACACCGCGGCCATGTTCGCGGTGTCGCGCCAGATCGAGGCGCGCTGCCGCGAGGTCGGCCTGCCGGCCGAGCGCGTGCACTGGATTCCGGGCGCCGCCGACCTGCCGCGCTTCGGCGACGCGGCCGATGGCCAGGCGATCCGCGACGAGTTCAAGCTCGGGCGCGCCCCGGTCGTCGTCTCCGTGGCGCGCTTCGCGGCCAACCGCGGTCACGAGCAGCTCCTGGCCGGATTCGGCGAGCTGCTCACGCGGCTGCCCGACGCGCGGCTGCTGCTGGTCGGCAAGGGCGAGCGGCGCGACCGGCTCGAGCAGCTCGTCGCCGAGCTGGGGCTCGGCCACCGCGTGGTCTTCACGGGCTATCGCGACCGGGATCTGCCGCAGGTGCTGGCGGCCGCGGACTGCTTCGCGCTGATGGCCGCCGGCTCCGACGAGTCGTGCCGCGCCGCGCTGGAGGCGATGGCGGCCGGGCGTCCGGTCGTGGCCCGCGCCGTCGGCGCGCTGCCAGAGACCGTCGTGAACGGCGAGACCGGCCTGCTGGTCGCCGACGAGAGCCCGGGCGCGGTCGCGGCCGCGCTGAGGGCGATCCTCGGCGACCCGGCCCGGGCGCGGGCGATGGGCGAGCTGGGGCGTCGGCGGGCGGCGGCAGAGTTCAGTCCCGAGCGTTCGGCCGCGATCGTCGACGCCGTGTACCGCGCCATCGTCCGCGCGTGAAGATCCTGCAGCTCATGTCCTGCCGCGGCTGGTCCTCCGACGCCTACTGGGCGGCGCGGGTCACGCGCGAACTCGAGCGGCGCGGACACGAGGTCACGCTCGGCTGTCGCCGCGGGACGGAGCGGGCCGTGGTCGACCGCGCGCGCGCCGAGGGCGCGAGCCGCGTGGCCACCTTCGAGTTCGCCGGCGGCCTGCGGCCGGGCGCCGACGCTGCCGACGTGCGCCGCCTGCGCGTCGCCATCGCCGCCGCCGACGTCGTCCACGTGCATCGCGGCAAGGAGCACTGGCTGGCGGTCGTCGCCGCCCGCCTGGCCGGCGGCCGCCCGGTTGTGCGCACGCGGCACATCGCCCAGGCGGTCCGTCCGCACGCGGCCAACCGCTGGCTCTACGGCCGGGCCACCGCACTGGTCGTGACGGTGACCGAGGCGATCCGCGGGCAGTACCTGGCGGCGGAGCTGCTGGCGGCCGCGCGCGTCGTGACGCTGCCCGGCGGCGCCGACGTCGAGGCCTACCGGCCCGCGCCCGCCGATCCCCACGTCCGCCGCGCGCTCGGCGGCGAGGACGGTCGGCCGCTCGTCGGCGTCGTGGCCGGCCTGCGCGTGATGAAGGGGCATCGCGTGGTGATCGAGGCGGCCGCGCGGCTGGCGCGTGAGGGCGTGCGGTCTCGATTCGTCTTCGTCGGGCGCGGCGCGATGGAAGCGCCGTTGCGACAGGCCGCCGCCCAGGCCGGGCTCGAGGGTCAGATCACCTTCGCCGGCTTCGTGACGGACGTGCCGGCGGTGATGGCGGCGCTCGACCTGGCCCTCTACGTTCCGCTCGAGTCGGACGGCATGTCGCGCGTGGTCTTCGAGTACCTCGCCGCGGGCCGTCCGCTGGTGGCCGCGCGCGTCGGCGTGGTGCCGGAGGTGCTGGTGGACGGCGAGCACGCCGCGCTGGTGCCGGCCGGCGACGCCGGGGCGCTGGCGACGACGGTGGCCGCACTCCTCGACGATCCCGCGCGCCGGACACGGCTCGGCGAGGCGGGCCGTCGCCTGGTCGTCGAGCGCTTCTCGGGGGCACGGCTGGCGGCCGCGCTCGAGACGCACTACGCGCGCCTGACCGCCGCGTGAAGATCTCGATCCTCGCCTTCGACCTGTCCGACAACGCGACGGGCCGGGCCGACCTGCTCGCGCGCCTGCTGGCGCCGCGCTGGCAGGTCGAGGTCGTCGGTCCGCGCTTCGGCGAGGACGTCTGGCGGCCGGCCCGCAGCGGCGATGTGTACCACGGCGCGCTCGCCGTGGGCGGCGCGCGGCGCTATCCCCGGTTCGCCGGCCTCTGGCGCGAGCTGGCCGCGCGCGCCGACGGCGACGTGCTCTATGCGTCCAAGCTGCGCCCCACCAGCTACGGTGCCGCCTTGCTGGCCCGACGGCGGCGGCGGCGGCCGCTGCTCCTCGACATCGACGACTGGGAGGTCGGGTTCTTCCGCCGCGCCGGTGCCTGGGGCACGCTGGGCCGGGCGCTCAACGTCGGCAATCCGAACGGCCTGCCGTGGACGTGGCTGATGGAGCGGCTGGTCGGCCGCGCCGATGCGATCACCGTCGCCTCGCGCTTCCTGCAACGCCGCTTCGGCGGCACGCTGATCCTCCACGTCCGCGACACCGAGGCCTGGGACCCCGCGCACTACGACCGCGAGGCGGCCCGGGCCCGGATCGGCGTCGGCCCCGAACGCGTGGTCATGTTCCTGGGCACGCCACGCGGCCACAAGGGCGTGGACGATCTGGTGGAGGCCGTCGGCGTCGTGGGCGGCGACGTGCGGCTGGTGCTGGTTGGGGCCGACGCCACCGGCGAGTCGGGCCGTCGGTGGGCGGCGCGCCCGTGGGTGCGGCTCGTCGGCGAGATTCCGTTCGACGACGTGCCGCGCTACCTCGTGGCGGCCGACGCCGTCGCGATTCCGCAGCGCGCGACCAGCGACACGGTCGGTCAGGTGCCGGCCAAGATCTTCGACGCGATGGCCCTCGGCCGCCCGATCGTCTCCACCGCGGTGTCGATGATCCCCGAGATCCTCGACGGCTGTGGCGTGCTGGTCCCGCCGGGCAACGTTGTCGCCCTGGCCACGGCGCTGCGGCGGCTCCTGGACGATCCGGCCAGCGCCGCCGAACTGGGCCGGCGCGCGCGCGAGCGCTGCCGCGAGCACTACAGCTTCACGGCGGCGCGGGCGGCGCTGTTCCCGATCGTGGAGCGTGCCGTCGCCGCCGTGCGATGAGGATCCTCGTCGTCTCGCGCCCGTTCGTCTTCCACGGCGGCGTCGAGCGCGCCACCGCGGGCTTCCTCGAAGCGCTCGTGGCGCACGGCCACGACGTTCACCTGCTGAGTCCCCCTGGCCAGCCGCCGTGGCCGGGCGTCACGCGCCACCGGCTGGTCCTGCCGCCGGTGCCGGGCACAGCACGGTTGCTTGTGCTGCCGCTGGCCGTGCGACTGGCGGTCCGGCGGCGCGCGTGGGACGCCGTGCAGAGCCATGAGCGGACGCTCAGCCAGGACGTCTATCGGGCGGGCGAGGGATGCCATCGCGCGTACCTGGACGCGCTGCCTCCGCGGGGGCGGCGGCGTGCCACCTACCACCGTGTGCTCCTGGCGCTCGAGCGGCGCGTCTTTGCCGCCACACCCGAGATCGTCGCGATCTCGCGACAGGGCGCCGGCGAGATCGCGCACCTCTACGGCGTGCCCGACACGCGGCTGACGGTCGTCTACAACGGCGTCGATCTCACGCGCTTTCACCCCGACAACCGGGGCCGCCATCGGGATGCCGCGCGGGCCGAGGCCGGGGTGCCCGCCGACGCCTGGGTCGCGCTGTTCGCGGGCAGCGGCTTCGAGCGCAAGGGTCTCGCCACGGCGGTGGAGGGGCTGGCCGAGCTCGGCGATCGCACGTGCCGCCTGCTGGTCGTCGGCAAGGGCGACGTGCAGCCGTACCGCCGGCTCGCCGAGCGGCTGCAGATCGACGGCCGTGTCGTCTGGCTCGGCGCCCGACCCGACGTGGAGCGCTGGTACGCCGCCGCCGATGCGCTGGTGCTGCCCACGCGCTACGAGCCGTTCGGCAACGTCCACCTCGAGGCGTTGGCCTCCGGGCTGCCGGTGGTGACGACCACGGCCGCCGGCGGCGCCGAGGTCGTCGGACCCGATCGCGGCGCGGTCGTCTCGGCGGGCGACGCCCGGGCCGTCGCCGGCGCGTTCGCGCGGCTGCGAGATACCGACCGCCTTCGCCTGGCGTCTGCGGCCCGAGCGGCGGCGGAGCCGTTCACCTATGACCGCCAGGTGGCGGAGTTCGAGCGCATCTACCGTCGCCGACCGGGGCGCGGCACCGCTTTACCTTGAGAAATCGCTAGCATCGGGCTTACACTTCGATCGTGACCTCACGGCCCGCCGTCTTCATCGACCGCGACGGGACGCTGACCGAAGAGGTGGGCTACGTCAACCATCCCGACCGGCTCAAGCTCCTGCCGCGTGCGGCCGAGGCGATCCGGCGCCTGAACGCCGCCGGCGTGGCGGCCGTGGTCGTCACCAACCAGGCGGGCATCGCGCGCGGCTACTTCTCCGAGGAGGTCTTTCGCGCCGTCAACGAGACGCTGAGCGCTCAGCTCGCCCGCGCCGGCGCGCGGCTCGATGGCGTGTATGCGTGCCTGCATCATCCCAGCGAGGGCGCCACGCCGTACCGCGCGCAGTGCGAGTGCCGCAAGCCGAAGCCCGGGCTGCTGCTGCGCGCCGCCGGCGAGCTCGGCCTGGATCTGGCGCGTTCGACGATGGTCGGGGACAAGGCGAGCGACCTGATCACGGGCCGGGCGGTGGGCGCCGCCGCCGTGCTCGTGCTGACGGGTTACGGGCGCGGCGAGTGGGAGTATCGCCGCCGGCACTTCGAGGTCGAGCCCGATCACGTGGCCGCCGACCTGCTCGACGCCGTCGACTGGACGCTGGGCCGGGTGGCCGTGCGAGCTGAGGCCCCCGGCGCCGAGGCGAGCCTGTGAACGTGGCCGTGCGAGCCGAGGCGCCCGGCGGCGAGGCGAGCCTGTGAACAGGATCGCCGCGTGACCGACACCGCGCAGCGCCTGCGCCAGACCGTCGAGGCCTTCCGCGGCCGCACCGTCGTCGTGGTCGGCGACCTCATCGCGGACGAATACCTGTTCGGCAAGCCGGCCCGCATCTCCCGCGAGGCGCCGGTGCTGATCCTGCGATTCACCGAGCGCGAGGTGGGGCTCGGCGGCGCCGCCAACGCCGCCCACAATGTGCACGCGCTGGGCGCGCGCGTCGTGCCGATCGGCGTCGTCGGTCGCGACGCGCCCGGCGACGAGCTGCTCGGGCTGGTTCACGGGGCCGGCATGCCGACAGACGGTATCGTCACCGAGAACGGCCGGCCGACGCCGGTGAAGACGCGCATCATGGCCGGCGGCTACCAGGCCACGCGCCAGCAGGTGGTGCGGCTGGACCGCGAGCCCGAGGCCGAGCTGCAGACGATCACCGAGGACGCGCTGGTGACACGCCTGACCGGTCTGGCCGAGCGCGCCGACGCCATCCTCGTCTCGGACTACGGCTACGGCACCGTCACGCCGCGTGTGTTCGAGCGCATTCGCGCGATCGCCCGCCGCACCGGCGCCGTGGTCAGCGTGGACAGCCGCTACCAGCTGCCGCGCTTCACCGGCGTGACGGCGGCCACACCCAACGAGGCCGAGCTGGAACAGCTCGCGGGGACGGCGGTCGACGACGAGCGTGCCGTGGAGAAGGCGGGCCGCCAGCTCCTGGAGCGGCTCGAGGCCCGGCTCCTGCTGGTCACGCGCGGCAGCCGCGGCATGGCCTTGCTCGAGCGCGACGGCGGCAGCAGCTTCATCCCCATCCACGGCACCGACGAGATCGCCGACGTCACCGGTGCCGGCGACACGGTGATCTCGACGTTCACGGTGGCCCTCGCCAGCGGGGCGGCGCCCATCGATGCCGCCACGCTGGCCAACATGGCCGGCGGCATCGTCGTCATGAAGCGCGGCACCGCCACGGTGTCGCCCGCGGAGCTCGCGCAGGCGCTCGAGGTCCCGTGACGCCGGAGGAGGCGGGGTCGCTCGCCGCGCGCCTGCGGGCCGACGGCAAGCGGGTCGTGCTCGCCAACGGTTGCTTCGACCTGCTGCACGTCGGCCACGTGCGCTACCTCGACGCGGCCCGGGCCCTCGGCGACGTCCTGTTCGTGGGGCTCAACTCCGACGCCGCGGTGGCGCGCCTGAAGGGCCCCGGCCGTCCGCTGATGCCGGCCGCCGAGCGCGCCGAGATTCTGGCCGGGCTGCGCGCGGTGGACCATGTCGTGGTCTTCGACGAGGACACCGCCGACCGGCTCGTCTCGCTCGTGCGTCCCGCCGTGCACGCCAAGGGGACGGACTACACGGACGCCAGCGTGCCGGAGGCGGCCAGCGTGCGGGCGGCGGGCGGGCGCGTCGCCATCGTGGGCGATCCCAAGGATCACGCCACGCGCGACCTCATCGCGCGGATCCGCGAGCGGTTCGGTGCCGCCCGCTGACGCCCCGCGGATCGCGCTGGTCAAGCTCTCCTCGCTGGGAGACGTCGTCCACGCCCTGCCGGTGGCCGCGACGCTGCGGGCCGCCCGGCCCCGAGCGCGCCTGGTCTGGATCGTGGAGCGCCGTGAGGCCGCGGTGCTGCGCGAGCATCCGGCCCTGGACGAGGTGATCGTGGCCGACACGCGCGGCTGGCGGCGCGCCCGCACGCCGGCGGCCGCGCGAGCGGCGCTGGACGACGTGCGAGCGCTCCGGCGGCGGCTCGCCCAGGCGCGCTTCGACGTCGCGCTCGATCTGCAGGGCCTGATGAAGAGCGGCCTCATCACCGCCGCGTGCCGGGCGCCGCTGCGCATCGGCTTTCCGGCGGGGTGGGGTCGCGAGCCGCTGCACGCGCTCTTCGTCAACCGCCGCGTGCAGCCGCCGCCCTCGGCTCGCCACGTGGTCGAGCAGTACCTCGCCCTGCTGGCGCCGCTCGGGATCGCGGAGCGGCGAGTGCAGTTTCACCTGCCGGCGAGCGCGCCGGTCGAAACACGCATGGAGGAGTGGTTGGCCGGCGCCGGGCTCAAGCCGCACCGGCGACTGGTCGTGCTGAACCCCGGTGCCGGACGCGCGGACAAGCGGTGGCCGGTCGCGCACTTCGCGACGCTGGCGCGTCGCCTGGTGCACGACGCCGCCGCGCACGTGCTGGTGACGTGGGGCCCCGGCGAGGAGGCGATCGCGCGCGCGGTCGCCGAGGGCTCGGCCGGCGCGATCGCGGCGCCGGCGACCGACCTCGACGCGCTGCTGGCGCTGCTGCGCCGGGCGAGCGTCGTCGTGGCGTCCGACACCGGTCCGCTGCACATGGCGGCCGGCCTCGGCACGCCCTGCGTGGGCCTCTTCGGTCCGACGGCCGCCGAGCGGAACGGGCCCTACGGCGCCGGGCACCGCGCGCTCTCGAGCCCCGGCGGTACGATGGCCGCGCTGGCGCCGGAGCGCGTGCTGGCCGCGGTGGTCGAGGCGCTCGGGTGAGCCGCGTC
The DNA here is from genome assembly GCA_041493815.1 of Methylomirabilia bacterium. Taxonomy (GTDB): domain Bacteria; phylum Methylomirabilota; class Methylomirabilia; order Rokubacteriales; family CSP1-6; genus AR5. The sequence goes on along the minus strand of JBGPZN010000075.1, from coordinate 2,700 downwards.
CGGCTCTCGGTCGTGGTCGTGACGCTCAACGAAGAGGATCGCATCCGCGCATGCCTGGAGTCGGCCGCGTGGGCCGACGAGCTGATCGTGGTGGACGCCGAGTCGGCCGACAAGACCGCGGCCATCGCGCGCGAGCTGACCGATCAGGTGTTCGTGCGCCCGTGGCCCGGCTTCGCCGCCCAGAAGAACTTCGCCCTGGCCCAGGCCCGCGGCGACTGGATCCTGTCGCTCGACGCCGACGAGGTGGTCTCCGCACCGCTGCGCGAGGAGATCACCGCGATCGTGGAGCGCGGCGGCGCCCACGCCGGCTACGCGATCCCCCGGCGCAACGTCTTCTGGGGGCGGTGGATTCGTCACGGCGGCCTGTACCCCGACTGGCAGCTCCGCCTGTTCGGGCGGGGCCGGGGGCGGTTCGCCGAGCGCAGCGTGCACGAGTCGGTGACGGTCGAGGGCAGCGTGGGCCGGCTGACCGGCCACCTCGAGCACCGCTCGTATCGCGACGTGGCCGACTTCCTGGCGCGGGCCGACCGCTACTCCACGCTCGCCGCCGAGGAGTGGCTGGCGGCGGGGCGAGGGTCGCGACCGCTGATCGACCTCGCGGTGCAGCCGGTCGGCCGCTTCCTGGGAATGTACCTGGCGCGCGGCGGATTCCTCGACGGCTGGAGGGGATTCCTTCTCGCCGTGCTCTATGGATACTATGTGCTCATGCGTTCGGCCAAGGTGTGGGAGAGGACGAGAGGCTGATGGCGACACGAGAGCGCGTGCTGTCGGGGATGCGCCCGAGCGGGCGGCTGCACCTGGGCAACTACCTGGGCGCGCTGGCCAACTGGGTCACGCTGCAGGACGACTACGACTGCTTCTACTTCTCGGCCGACTGGCACGTGCTCACCGACCGCACCGCCGTGAGCGACGTGCCGGCCAACACGATCGAGATGGCGGCCGACTGGCTGGGCGCGGGCCTCGATCCCCAGCGCTCGACGCTGTTCATCCAGTCGCTGGTGCCGGAGCACGCCGAGCTGCACCTGCTGTTCTCCATGGTGACGCCGGTGAGCTGGCTGGAGCGCGTGCCCACCTACCGGGAGCGGATCGAGCAGCAGGAGATCACGTCGCCGTCCTACGGGCTGCTCGGCTATCCGCTGCTGCAGTCGGCCGACATCCTCATGTACAAGGCGAGGTACGTGCCGGTCGGTATCGACCAGGCCCCGCACGTCGAGCTGACGCGCGAGGTGGCGCGGCGGTTCAACAACGCGTTCCGGCCGGTGTTCCCGGAGCCCGACGTCAAGCTGACCGAGATCCCCAAGGTGCCCGGCACCGATGGGCGCAAGATGTCGAAGTCCTACGGCAACGACATCGAGCTCGCCGACAGTCCCGAGACCATCCGCGCCAAGGTGCGGCCGATGGTGACCGACCCCGCGCGCAAGCGGCGCAGCGATCCCGGCAACCCCGACGTCTGCCCGGTGTTCGACCTGCACAAGATCTTCACGCCCGAGGACGATCGCCAGTACGTGGCGACCGGCTGCCGCACGGCCGGCATCGGCTGTCTCGACTGCAAGGACGTCCTGCTCAAGCACATGATCCCGCCGCTGGCCGCGATCCGCGAGCGGCGTCAGGCGTACGCGGAGAAGCCGGACACGATCCGGCAGATCCTCACCGAGGGCTCGCGGCGGGCGCGAGTGATCGCTCAGCAAACGATGGCCGAGGTGCGCGACGCGGTGAAGCTGACGCCGTGAGCAACGAGGCCGTGCGAGCTGAAGCCGAAGGCGAGGCGAGCCTGTGAATGAAGAACTCCGGCTGCGCGTCGGCACTTTCGAGGGGCCGTTCGACCTCCTGCTGCATCTCTGCCGCACCAACGAGATCGACCTCGCCGCGCTACCGGTGCGCGCGATCACCGACCAGTACCTGGCCCACCTCGAGGCGATCGAGTTCCGCGATCTCGAGACGGCCGGCGCCTACATGGTGATGGCCGCCACCCTCATCTATCTCAAGTCGAAGCTGCTGGTGCCGCCCGACGAGACGGAGGAGGAGCTCGACGACGAGGCGCTGGCGCTCAAGCAGGAGCTGGAGGAGCGGCTGCGCGAGTACGCGCGGGTGAAGACGCAGGGCGCGTGGCTGAGCCACCGCGAGGCCGAGCAGGCGCTGGTCTGGGGGCGGCCGTCGAGCACGCTGCCGCCGGCCCAGGACGTGCCGCTGGAGGACCTCTCCGTCCACTGGCTCGAGCGGACGCTCAAGCGCCTGATCGAGGAGCAGCAGCGCCTGCGCCCACGGGAGGTGGAGCCGAACCCGCCCTCGGTGCTGGAGCGCATGAGCGAGATCCTCTCGCTGCTGCGCGACACCTGGTCGCTGCTCTTCAGCGCGATGGCCGGCGGTGAGCGGACGCGCTCGGAGATCGTCGTCTCGCTGCTGGCGGTGCTCGAGCTGTGCCGCCAGGGCAAGATCCGCACCCAGCAGACCGAGCTGTTCGGCGACATCGTCATCGAACGCCAGACCGTCCAACAGGAGGATACGCTCGGTGCCTAATCCCATCGACGTGGTCGAGGCCATGCTCTTCGCCTCCGACGTGCCGCTCGAGGCCGAGCGCATGCGCGAGGTGCTGGATCTCGAGAACGCCGCCACCGCCCGTGGACTCGTCGAGGAGCTGATCGCCCGCTACGAGGCCGAGCCCCGCGGCCTGGCCATCGTGGAGGTCGGCGGCGGCTACCG
>JBGPZN010000649.1:0-2019 GCA_041493815.1 Methylomirabilia bacterium | reverse complement strand
GCTGTAGTCCTGGATGTCGAACGAGGGCAGCGCGTTGTTGTGGGTGCCGAGGAACGAGAAGCCGGCGGTCCCCAGCCAGCCCTCGTTGCGGAGCCAGTCGTACTCCAGGCTCAGCGAGAGGAGCTCACCGGTCGTCCGCTGCTTGCCTCCTCGTAACGCGCCCACCTCTGGATCGTTCGCCCTCTGGTCAGGGGCGGCGGGGGCGTTGTCATCGTAGAAGGCGCCGGCCCGCACGACGGCGCGGAAGCGGCGCAGAGACTCCCGTGACGTCGCGATGGCGCTCTTGAGCCGCTCGGCGGGCGCGGTCAGCGGCGACGCCGGCCGCAGCTGGCCGATCTGCGAGAGCTCCGCCTCGGCCTGGGCCGGAAGCCCGAGCCGCTGCAGCGCGAGGCCGGTATACAGGCGCGTCAGTTCCGCGATGGCCGCCTGCGAGGTGCGCCCGGCGCGGAAGGCGGCGAGCGCGTCCTGGTACCGCTCCTTGCGGTAGCGCAGGAATCCGACGTAGTAGCCGAGCGAGTCCAGCCCGGGCTCGCGCGCGAACGCCTCTTCCAGAATCGGCGCGGCGCGATCGTACTGCTCGAGAGCGACGTAGGCGAGGCCGAGCTGGAGGGCAATCGATGACTCGGCCGGTGACAGCTGCCGGGCGCGCTGCAAGACCGGCACGGCCGCCGCCGGCTGCTGCTTGCCCATGTAGGCGATCCCGGTGTAGTAGAGCGCCTCCACGTGGTCCGGCTGGCGCGCCAGCGCCCGCCGCAGCAGGTCGAGCGCCTTGTCCCACTGCTTATCCTCCACGGCCAGGATCGCCTCGGCCACGTAGACATCGGCGTCGGTCGGCTGCGCAGCGACCACGGCGGGCGCGGCGAGCACGACCGCCAGGACGACGAGCAGGGCTAGTGCGGACGATCGGGGCAATCTAGGGGCGCCTCCGCGCGACGTACTCGGCGATGGTGGGAGCCGCTTCCGGATCGAGCCCGGTGAAGGTGATGCCCGCCTCGTCCCCGCGCCGCCAGGCGATGACGCCCTCGGCCAGTAGCGGACTGGGCAGCAGCCCGCCCTCGCACCGGATCTCCACGCGAGTGCCCGGCGCCCACGACGGGGGAACGCCGCCCAGAGCCATGCCGCCTTCACCGACGTCGCGGGTTGTGACCGAGCAGCTCTCGCCGGCACCGAGCAGGACGACGGTGGCCGCGACGTCCAGGACCGCGCGCGGGTGCTTTCGGATGTTGGCCGGCAGGACCCCATAGATCTTCACCGGCTGCGTCTTGCCGCGCACCGTCACCTGGCCCAGCTCGCGGGTGAGAAACCCGCCCTGCAAACGCTGCTGAGTGAATTCGCTGATGATGATCGCCACGCCGTACTCCTTGGTCAGCGACTCCAGGCGTGAGCCGAGATTGATGGTGTCGCCGATCGCGGTGTACTCGAGGCGCTGCCGGGAGCCCATCGTGCCCACCACCGCCTCGCCGGTGTTGATACCGATGCCGCTGCGGATGGCCGCTCCCAGCCGGCCCTCCCAGCGCGCCGACACCTGGAGCGTCCGCTCCTGGAGCTCGAGCGCGGTCTGCATGGCGTTCACCACGTGATCGGGATCCTCGAACGGCACATTGTAGAGGGCCATGACGCAGTCCCCCATGTATTTGTCCACGGTGCCGCGGTGCTTGAAGATCACCTCGGTCATCTCGGTGAGGTACTCGCGCAGCATCTCGGCCACCTCCTCCGGCTCCAGATTCTCCGAGAGCGCGGTGAAGCCGCGGATGTCGCAGAACAGCACGGTCACCAGTCGCCGGCTGGAGCCGAGGCTGCGCTCGTGGCGGTGACGGACGACCTCGCGCAGCACCTCGGGGGAGAAGAACTGCGACAGGCGCCGGCGCTCGCGCTGCTCACGCACGAAGTTGTCGACGACGGTGATGCCGTAGCCCAGCACCAGCGCGAGCGTCCCCGCCACGGCGCGCATCCAGACGTCGGCGTAGACGAACGCGACGTACGCGAAGACCGTCACGATGATCCCCAGCAGCGCAACGG